>CAZBWD010000006.1:0-20313 GCA_964495585.1 uncultured Thermotogae bacterium | reverse complement strand
CACCAAGGACTATCACCTCGGGAAGACGATCGTCCGCGCGCTGCGCGGTCTCGACCTGGAGGTCGAGAAGGGCGAGATCCTGGCTCTTGCCGGACCGTCCGGGTCGGGAAAGTCGACGCTGATGCACATCCTCGGTGTGCTCGACACCCCGACCAGCGGCGAGGCCTTCCTCGACGACCGGGATCTCGAGGCGCTCAAGGAGCGGCAGCTCGTCGCGCTGCGCGGCCGCAAGATCGGGTTCGTGTTCCAGACGTTCAACCTGATCGAGACGCTCACCGCACAGCAGAACGTCGAACTCCCGCTCGTTTTCCAAGGGGTGCGGCACGCGGAGCGCGCCCGGCGGGCGAGGGCGCTACTGGCCCAGGTTGGGCTCTCGGAGCGCTTGCGCCACAAGCCGAGTGAGCTATCGGGGGGCGAGCACCAGCGCGTCGCGATCGCCCGCGCTCTGGCAAACGACCCGGAGATCATCCTCGCCGACGAGCCGACCGGAAACCTCGACTCGGAGTCCGGTGCGATGATCCTCAAGCTGTTGCGGGATCTGAGCCGCACCCAGGGTAAGACGCTGATCCTCGTCACGCACGATCCCGACGCCGCGGCAATCGCCGACCGGGTGGTCCAGCTCAAGGACGGCCGCATCGTGGAGGAGGCACCCCATGCTTAAGGACTTCCTGTCGCTCGCCGCACGGAGCATCGCCCACCGCAAGCTCCGCAGCTGGCTAACCGTGATCGGCGTGTTCATCGGGATCACCGCAGTCGTCGCCCTGATCTCGATCGGCCTAGGGCTCAATCGAACGATCAAGGACCAGGTGGCGAAGGTCTTCGGCGTCGATACGTTCATCATCGTACACCAGGGCGCGTTCGGATCAACGGGGCCAGGAGGCAATGCGCAAGGCTTCTCGCTCAACCTCGACTCCCTGCGCTCGATCCCCGGCGTCAAGGTTGCGGCCGCGGTGCGGCAGGAGACGGGGTTCGTCCAGGGGCCGGCCGGTGCCGACGGGAAGCCGATTCAGGGATTCCTCCCGGTGATGGGGCTGTCGCCCGAGCTGGCGACGGACTTCAAGTCATTCCTCGGGAACCTCGAGCTCGAGCCCGGCGGTCGTCTGTTCGGCCCCAACGATGAGAACGTGGCGGTCCTCGGCAACAGCGTGGCGAAGCGGATGAACGTCGGCTTGGGAGACACGCTGACCGTCGCCGGCGACGCGCAGCTCTCCGTCAAGGTCGTCGGGGTGCTGGCTCCGAGCAACGGGAACCAATCCCGGGGCGGGTTCGGCGCCGGAGCGGGCATGGGCTCCACGCAGGACACGATCTTCGTCCCGTACCAGACGATGGCCCTCTTGTGGAAGACCTCCGCCGATGTCCTCGTCACGCTCGTGAAGACTGAGCCGGGACAGGACGTCGCCACGGTCGCCGACCGGGTCCAATCGACACTCCGGGCCGAGGGATCGAACATCTCGACAGTCACTTACAACGACATCAGCAACGCGATCGGATCGATGACCTCCACGGTCAGCGCGTTTCTCGCCGGGATCGCCGGCATCGCCCTCCTCGTCGGCGGGGTCGGGGTGATGAACACCATGTTCACCTCCGTGCTCGAGCGGACCAAGGAGATCGGGGTGATGAAGGCGGTCGGCGCACGCAACGGCCACATCCTATCGATTTTCCTCATCGAATCCGGGCTCATGGGCCTGGTCGGCGGCATCGTCGGGACACTGCTCGGTCTGGGCCTGAGCGCCGTGGCCTCGGCGTTCATCGGTCGGTTCTTCGGCGTGACGATGGTCGTCGTGGCCAGTCCTACCCTGATCGCCGTCACACTGCTCGGCTCGTTCCTGTTGGGGGCGATCGCTGGCCTGTGGCCCGCGCGCCGGGCGGCCAAACTGCCGCCGGTCGAGGCGCTGCGCTACGAGTAGACCTGGAAGTCGCGCGACTGGGTGAGGCTCGCGCCGAGCATTCCGATCAACCCGCCCAGCAGGACACCGAGGAGGAACCCGACCACGCTGACGCTCAGGACCCGTCCGGCAGAGACGAGGCCGGACGCGGCATGCAGGAGGGCGCCGGGATGTGCGGTCGCCAGGTAGTGGAGGACGGTGACCACGACGACCAAGAGCACGCCGGCGAGGGCCCCGCACAGCGCCCCCAGCGCGACGATCGGCGGGAGGACCGCCCGTTCCTCCGTGCCCGAAAGCCGCATCATCCGGATCTCTCCGGAAAATGCGACAAGCACGCGGCGAAACGCCACCCGACCGAGGATGAGGCTTGAGACCAGGCACACGACGAGCCCAGCAAGAAGGCCGATCTTCACGCCTCCAGACAGGGCAAGCGGTCCGGTGTGCAGGCTGGGATTTGCCGAGGAGTCCACCCGTGTCACGCCGGAGATCGCCGAGAGGGCTTCGGCCAGTGCCCGCGTGCCCCCGGGGGTCGTTGGCCGGACGAGGAAGGCGCCTTGCTCCGCGCCGAGTTCCTCGGGAAGCCGGTAGGTGATTGCCCCCACGTCGCTGCGATCACGGATCTGCAGGTACAGGGCGTCGATCGCTGTCGAAGAGAGGCTGGGGGACAGTTCGACCAGGATCTCGCCCGGAGCGACGGGCGACGCCGGCTTCTCTGTCGTGGCCGGCGTCCCGAGGAGAAAGAAGCTCGCAAACAGGGCAAGGCCTCCGAAGAGAAGCCCGACGACCCCGAGCAAGAGCACGGCGCTGCGGGCGTTCACCGCCCCAAGGAGATCGCCAAAGACGTAGAAGAACGTGCTCATTCGATTACCTTCCCGTCTGAGAGCCGCACGACTCGAGCCTCCTCCACCTCCCTGGGGAGCGGTCCCCGCGTGGCGACGAGCATCGTGTGCCCCAAGAGGTGAATCTGTTCAAGCAGTCCACAGATCTCCTGCTGATCCCCGGAGGCAAGCGCATCAAACGGCTCATCCAGGAGCAAGAGGAGCGGCTCATTGCAGATCGCAAGCGCGAACCCCAGGCGGACCCGATCGAGTGGTCCCAGGTCGGTCGCCCAACTCGCGATCCTGCCCGTGAGGCTCACGAGCTCCAACGCGGCGAGCGCCTTCTCCTCCGCCTGCTCCCGGAAATCCCCGAGGGCGCGCAGCTTGAAGGCGACGTTCTCAAGGACGGTCTTGGGAAGCGGTACGAAGTTCTGCGGGAGGAAACCGATCTGGCGGCGCAGGTCGGAGACCTTGGCCCGGCTCAACCGCGCGATGTTCCGCCCGTGGACTAGGATCTGTCCCATCTGAGGACGGACCTGCGTTCCGAGGAGTCCAAGGAGGATCGACTTGCCCGACGCCGGCGGTCCGACGAGCATCACCATCTCCCCGCGATCGACGCGGAGGTGAACATCCTCCAGAACCTTGATCCCATCGTCGCTCGAGAAATCGAGCTCGGACAGCTGAATCATCACGGACATCGTCCGATCACAAACCTTTCCTTGCCCGCAAGATCCTGCTCCACCAGCGTCCCCACAAGACCCACTCTCGTCATCTGCTCTGCCACGCGCTGTCCCTGCCCCTCTCCGATCTCGAGCAGGACGCTCGCCCCCGGCATCAGGTGATCCCGCAGGCCTGTGGCCAGCTCTCCAATGCGCTGCGTACCTCCTGTTCCGCCGTCGAGGGCGATCCGCGGCTCGTGGCCACGCACTTCCACGGGAAGGGCCATGAGCCCTTTCTCGTCCACATATGGGGGATTTGAGACGATCAAGTCAAATCGCTCACGGACCTGCGAGAACCAGTCACTCTTGAGGAAGGTGATGCGATCCGATACTGCGTGCCGTTCCGCGTTCTCCTTGGCGAGCGCGAGCGCCTCGTCTGAGATGTCGACCGCCGTGACCCGCGCAAGCGGGTGGAACTTCGCAAGACAAATGGCGATCACACCGGATCCGGTCCCCAGGTCGAGGCAGCGGACCTCCTGGTCGCGAGGCAGCGCCTCAAGCGCCTTCTCCACGAGCTCCTCGGTCTCGGGCCGGGGGATGAGCGCCTCCCAGGTCACCCGGAACCGCAGCCCAAGGAAGGAGACCTCGCCGGTCAGGTGCTGCAGCGGGACGCCGCTGCGGCGCCGCTTGATCACCTCCCGGTAGCGTAGCCGCTCCTGTGAGGTGAGCGGTTGATCCGGGTACAGGTACAGGTGGAGCCGATCAACATCCAACACGGAAGCGAGCAGGATCTCCGCCTCCAACCGTGGCTGGACGATCCCCGCGTCCCGGAAGTAGCCTCGCGTCCACTTGAGGATCTCGCGTATGGTCCAGTTGCCGCCCAGCGTTCTCCCCCTTCGTTCCCTTCCACCCAACGCCCGTGAAGCGAGCGATTTTACCGTATACAATAGCAGAATCTTGCATTGAAGTCAAGCACTGTATACAATGAGCGTTGAACGAACTAGATGGAGAAAGCCGAGACCTCTCCATCGATCCAACGGAGGTAGACTATGCCCGCGTTATCATACCTTATCCTGGCCCTTACCGCAGCGGCGATCGCTGCCACCCAGCGGCTCGTTCCAGCAGCCGGCCCGATCCCGCAATGGGTGATGAACCTGCTCATCGGCGGCGCGGCCGGCGCCATCCTAACCTGGTGCTCGTCCCTTCTCTGGCGACGGCTGTGCCGGATGTTCGAGGCCGCCACGCCGGCGCGACTCCTCAACGCCGCGCTCTGCGGGCTCGTGACGACCGGGTTCGCGGCGCTCCTTGCCTACGCCACGGGACTCCTCTTCCCCCCAGCCCCCGGGATGCGAATCCTGCAGGGCGTCCTGTTCAGCGCGGGGATCCTTTCGGGGCTCTCCCTCGGCTACCGGCTCGAACGCCCGTTCTTCCCAGCCGGTGGCGCTGTACCCGCCGCCTCACGCAAGCGAGGTACCCTTTCGAGCAAGGTGATCGACACGAGCGTCATCATCGACGGCCGGATCGGCGACCTTCTGCAGACCGGGTTCATGGAAGGGGAGATCCTCGTCCCGGAGTTCATCCTCGCCGAGCTGCAGAGCATCGCCGACTCCTCGAACAGCCTGCGACGGCGCAAGGGGCGGCGAGGTCTTGAGATCCTGCGCGGCCTGATGGATGATGACTCGATCGCGATCCGGATCGTCAGCAACGATTACCCGGGCGTCCAGCAGGTCGACCGCAAGCTGATCCGCCTGGCGAAGGAGCAGTGCGGGACGCTCGTGACGACCGACTACAACCTCAACCGCGTCGCGCAGGTCGAAGGCGTGAAGGTCCTCAACGTCAACGAGCTGGCAAACGCGGTGAAGCCGCGGTTCATCCCTGGGGAGGAGCTCGATGTGGAGGTGATCGACCGCGGCGAGGAGATCGGCCAGGGAATCGGCTACCTCGACGACGGGACGATGGTCGTCGTGGAGAACGGGCGCCGCCACATCGGGCGCAAGATCCGGGCGACCGTCAAGAGTACGCTACAGACCGAGGCGGGGCGGATGCTCTTCGTCGAACCCTCCGGGGAGTCCTCCCGCTGGGGACAGTGAAAGGGAGGAATTGTGAGCAAGCTCGTGCTTCTTGGGCTCGTCGTGACCGCAGTGTTGTTCGTCGGAGGCTGTTCCCTCCTGCAGCAACAGGGACCACCGCTGCAGAACTGGCAGCCCGTGCTCTCGCCGGATGGAAAGACGATCGCCTACGCCTCACCCGGACAGAAGGGGTTCGAGCTCTTCACCCGCGACCTCGCGACCGGTGAGGTCAAGCAGCTGACGAACAACGAGGTCGACGATTGGGAGCCGAACTGGTCGCCGCAGGGGGATCGGCTGGTCTACGTCTCCAACCAGGACAAGAACGTCGACCTGTACGTCATCGATCTTCAGACCCTCGCCATTACCCGCCTGACCACCCAAACGGGGGAGGACGTCAACCCCTCCTGGGGTTCCGACGGGAAGATCCTCTTCAACTCGAATCGCTCCGGCTCGTGGGAGATCTACAGCATCGATCCCGACGGCAAGAACCTGACGCAGGTGACTGTACCGGCCGCGACGGCGAAGTAGACCATGTCCGATCGGACGAGTGCGGTGATCCTTGGGGCCGGACGGGGGATCCGGCTGGGGATAGGAGGGAACAAGGTCTTCCTCGAGATCGCGGGCCGACCGCTCTTAGCCTACACCCTGGAGGCGTTCGACTCCTCCCAGGTGATCGACGAGGTAATCCTCGTCATCGCGCCGCAGGATGAGGCCCTGGCGGCCGGCCTTGTCGAGGGACTCGCAAAGCCGGCTCGCCTCGTCCACGGCGGGAAGGAGCGGCGGGACTCCTCACTCGCCGGGGTGAAGGCGGCAACCGGAGAGACGGTCTTGATCCACGACGCCGCGCGCCCGTTCCCCAGCGCTGCCCTGATCGCCCGGGTCGTCGAGGGGGCGCGCCAGCACGGGGCCTGCGTCCCGGTCGTTCCCTCGACCGACACCCTCCGCTACCGGGACGAGGACGGAACCCTCCATCCACAGCGGATCGAGCGGCGCGGCCTTCTGCGGATGCAGACACCGCAGGGATTCCACACCGAGCTCATCCGCAGCGCGCTTTCCCGATCGTCGCACTGGTTCACGGACGACGCCGGCGCGATCCTCGAGGCCGGCCTTCGCGTCTTCACCGTGACCGGCGAGGAGACGAACATCAAGGTGACAACTCCTGGAGACCTCCTCCTCGTCAAGGCGTTCGCCGCGCACCGCCAGCAGGAAGGAACCGGCTAGAAGGCATGGCTAGGCAATGAAACACCCCCGGGCGGAAACCCGGGGGTGAACCGGTCGTTCGTGGACCTTGGTCCGCTCCAGAGCAGACCGCCAAGTCTTCTTAGCTTCCTGCCGTGAGCTTCGCCTGGAGGATGTCAACAATCTCCTGGAGGAAGGAGAGCCGCTTCCCGGCAAATCCGTAGGTCATTGAACCGCGCACGTTCCCTACGGGTCCTCGGACGCCCTTCCCGGTCCCCATTCCGAACGCCTGGGGGGTTCCGCTACCGGACTGCACCTGGTTGCCGAGGCCCACCGGGCACCACCATCCGGACGGTCCGGACTGCGCCGTGTTACGCTGGTTCTGCAGGCGCTGCGCCAGCGTCTGGAACGGGTTACCTGCTGCGTTCTGCCTGGCCTGATTCTGGGTCGCCGCCGGACTCCCGGTTCGGCCCATCATCCACGACCCGCGTCCGGCCTGTCCGATCTGGAACCCGGGGAAGGCCTGCTTGATGATCTGCCCCTGCTCGATCGTCAGGATGCCCGAGATCTCTTTCACGGCCTGAGTCACGGCGCCCTCGAGTGCGGTCGCCACCCGGTTCATCTTCTCCTGGAACGCGAAGAGAAGCGCGTCGAGCTCATCCTGCGTCCCGTTGAACTTCAGCATCTCCTGCGCGAACGCGTCGCGATCGGACCGGATCGCTTTCACCTTCGTCAGGATGCCCGCCAGGATGTCGTGGATCTCCCGCATCTGCGTCTGGGAAAGACCCAGCTGGTTGATCGTCACCAGCAGCCTCAGGTACGCCGGGCCGCCGGTCGCCGGCGTGGCAGACGGCTGGGTCGCTGTCTGCGCCAGGGCCGGGACCGCCGCCAGCAGTCCCACGACGAGCGTCAACGCAATCGATGCACGAATTCTGTTCATGATGTGCCTCCTTTGTGTTGCTCGATCTGTGCCAAGACTATCGGCCGAGCGTGAAGGACCCTGAGCAAAGCTGTGGCAGACCTGTGAAGGAACCGCAGAACCGCTCTTGCGGACCCCGTGTGACGAACCCGCACCCGTTTCACGAACGGGTATAATCCGGAAACAGGAGGCGTGGTGCCCGAATTACCCGAACTGGAAGCGCTGAAGGAGATCTTGGAGCAGCGCGTGCTTGACCGCGAGATCGCAACGGCGCGCGCCCTGCGTCCGGGGCTCGTGAAGACGGTCGAGCCGGGGATCAACCGCCTGATCGGCCAGGCGTTCCTCTCGATCTCCCGCCGGGGGAAACACCTCGTGTTCACCCTCCGTGGTGATCTTCACCTCGTGGTGCACCTCATGCTCGCCGGCCGTCTCGTCCTGTGCGGCAGCGCGACCCGGCCGACCAAGGCGACCGGCCTGTTCGTACGGTTCATCGACGGGCAGGACCTGCGGCTCATCGAGAACGGATCCGTCAAGCGGGCCCGCATCTACGTCGTGACCGACCCGCAGGATGTCCGCGAGGTCGCCGAGGCCGGTCCCGAGCCCCTCTCCCCTGCATTCACCCTCGCGGCCCTGACCCAGCAGATGGGAAACCGCCGCGCTCAGGTGAAGAAGCTCCTCACCGATCAACGCCTCATCGCCGGGATCGGGAGCGCCTACGCCGATGAGATCCTCTTCCGCGCCCGCATCTCCCCGGTGCGCTACACCTCGACGCTCGACGCCGAGGATACCGCCCGCCTCCACGCCGCGATCCGGAGCGTTCTCAAGGAGGCGATCGAGGCCATCCGCACGCGGACCGGGGACGATCCATTCACCGACGAGATCCGCGACTTCATGCGGGTGCACAAGCGGACGGGAAAGCCCTGCCCGGACTGTGGCACGCGGATCGAGGAGATCCGCTACGCGGCGAAACGCACCTACTACTGCCCCGCCTGCCAGGCGGGCGGCAAGACGCTGCGCGACCGGCGCGCTTGGCTCACCCGCTGACCGCCCCTCGCCACAGCCTGGCGACGAACGAGACGGCTTCGTCCAGCTCTTCTTCGGTGTTGAAGAAGTGAACGGCGAATCGCAGACCGCCTCCGCGGGGGTGCGCCACGATCCGCGCTGAGCGCAGCCTCTCCTCGAGCCCGCGGACGGCATTGGGCTGCCTGAGATCGAACGGCACCCGCACCGTGACGATCCCCGAACGGACCGCCCGATCGGTCGGGGAGAGGATTGCGAGGTGCTCGCGCTCGAGGGCAGCGATCAGGTGGTCGACCAGATCGGCGACCCGCGCCTCGATCGCCTCGGTTCCAAAGTCGAGGAACAGCCGCAATGAGGCGGAGAGTCCCTTGAAGAGGAGCGGGGAGAGCCCTTCGGGCTCATAGCGCGTGCCGTCCGCAGGAAGCGGCACCTGCGCCATCGGGTACTCCGTCCCGGCCACGAGCGCGTCCCAGACCGCCTTCTGCTCCACGGGCGCCAGGTTACCGTAGTCGACGACCCGCGGCTCGAGGAGCTCACGGCACCGCGGAGCGATGTAGGCGAACCCGGTGCCCAAAGGCCCACACAGCCACTTGTACCCACCGGTCGCCAGCACATCGATACCGAGGTCCTTCACGTCGACCCGCAGGGCGCCGACCGACTGGATCGCGTCGACGCAGATCAGCCCGTCGACCGCGTGCACGGCCCCGGCCAGCGCGGCCACGTCGTTCCGGTACCCGGAGCCGAACTCGACGTGGCTCACGGAAAGGACCTGCGTGCGGCGATCGATCGCCCTGACCAAGTCGTCAAGCGGCACCGCCCCGTCACGCGAGCGGACCACGCGCACCTCGAGGTCCTGCCGCTGCGCCTGGTAGACCCAGGGGAACACGTTCGCCGGGTACTCGAGGTCGTTCAAGACGATATTCCCCCCGGCCCGCCACGGGTAGGATCCCGCCAGCAGGTTAAGTCCGGACGAGGTGCTCGTCGTCAGGGCGATCTCCTCGGGGACGGCGCCGACGAGCGTCGCGGCCAGGCCCCTCGCCTCCTTGTGCGGATCATCCTCCCAGGCCTGCGCCACGAACCCGACGCGCAGCGCCTCGGCGTAGCGGCGCATCGCATCGAGCGCCCGGCGCGGCAGCGGGCCGACGCCCGCCGAACCGAAGAACCGGTGATGCGCAAGCGCGGGGAACTGCTCGCGAACCGCCTCGATCTCGTGCATGACACCTCCAGACCCCGATGACCGCCTCGCGGCGATCGAACAAAGAACTGACTCAGGCCGATTGAGCCCGCAGCGCCTCGAGGACGCGCTGTGGGCTGAACGGAGTCCTCCTCAGGCGGATCCCGACCGCGTCGTAGATCGCGTTGGCGATCGTCGGGATCGGGGCGTTGATTCCGATCTCTCCCACCGACTTCGCACCCATCGGGCCGGTCGGCTCGTAGGAATCGACAAGGATCACCTCGATCGGCGGGACGTCGAGCGGACCGGGAATCTTGTAGTCGAACAGCGACGGGTTGCGCACCCGTCCCTTGCTGCTCAGGAGCATCTCCTCGGTGAGCGCGTACCCGATCCCGTTGACGATCGCCCCTTCCATCTGCCCCTCCGCCATCCTCGGGTTGATCGCCACCCCGCAGTCGACCGCCGCCACGAACTTGACGACCTTCACCGCCCCGGTCTGCGTGTCCACCGCCACCTCGGCGAAGCTCGCGAGGAACGGCGGCGGCGACTCCTCCGGGACACAGGAGGCCGTGGCCGCGATCTGGAACTGGTCGGAACGGTACATCGCCTGCTCGCAGACCGCCGCGAGGCTCACCGCCTTGCCGTCCTTGCGCGTCACCCGCTCCTCGCCCAGGCTCAGGTTCTCAGGATCTTCATCGAGCATCCGGCCGGCGACGCGGGCGATCTGCGCACGGACCTCCTGCGCAGCACGGGCGACCGCCGTGCCCGACACGTAGGTCGTCGAGGAGGCGTACGCCCCGACGTCGAACGGGGTCGTGTCGGTGTCCGACGAGAGGACGACCATCTTTTCGAGCGGCACCGCGAGGATCTCGGCGGCGATCTGGGCGAGGATCGTGTCCGAACCGGTCCCCAGGTCGGTCGCGCCGACGAGCAGGTGGAACGACCCGTCCTCGTTCATCTTGATCGTCGCGGCGCCCATGTCGACCCGCGGGATCCCCGAGCCCTGCATGTGGACGGACATTCCCAGGCCGTGCACCCACGGCCCCTCACGGAGCCGCCTGCCCCGGCGACCGGCCCAGCCGATCCGCTGCGCGCCGATCTCGATGCAGCGGGGAAGCTCGCAGCTCTTGATCGTCTGCGAGACCCCCTTGCGCCCCTCGCCGAGCTTCTCGAAGATCGGCGAGGATTCCCCGACACGGATGTGATTGCGCCGACGCAGCTCGATCGGGTCGATCGCAAGCCGCTGCGCGAGCTCGTCCATCGCCGTCTCGAGCGGGAAGTACCCCTGGGTCGCGCCGTAGCCGCGGTACGCTCCGGCGACCGGGAGGTTGGTGTATAGGGCCTTGCCGAAGAAGTGGACGTTTTGCGCCTTGTTGTAGATCGGGAGGGTCTTCGAGCCCGTGTTCGAAAGGACGGTCAGGCCGTGCGCGCCGTAGGCGCCGGTATTGGAGAGCGCCTCCATTTCGAGCGCGCGCAGGACCCCATCGGCGTTCGCCCCGAGCTTGACCCGCACGCGCATCGGGTGGCGCGTCCGTGAACTCGTGAACTCCTCCTTGCGGCTGAGCTCGACGAGCGCCGGGCGGCCGGTGCGCAGGGTCACCAGGCCAGCGAGGTCCTCGAGGAGGACCTCCTGCTTGGTCCCGAACCCACCGCCGATCCGCGGCTTGATGACCCGGATCCGATGAAGCGGCACGTCCAGGACATAGGCGACGATCCGCCGTACGTGGAACGGGACCTGGGTGCTCGAGCGCAGGACCAACCGGCCGTCCTCGTCGAGGTAGGAGAGGACGACGTGCGGCTCGATCGGCGTGTGCTGCGCGTAGTGGACCTCGCAGGTCGTCTCCACGACCACGTCGGACTGCGAGAAGCCGCGCTTGACGTCGCCAACGTCGATGTCGACGTCCGCCGCGGTGTTGTGGGCAGCATCGTAGATCCCCTCGGCGTCAGCCTCGTCGTGGATCACCGGCGCCCCGTCGGCGAGCGCCTCGTCGAGCGAGAGCACGGCGGGCAGCTCCTCGTAGCGTACGTCGATCGCTGCCACGCCAGCGAGCGCCGCCTCGCGGGTCTCGGCAGCCACCGCCGCGACCCGGTCGCCCACGAACCGCACCTTGTCGTCGAACATCCGGGTGTCATACGGAGACGGTTCGGGGTACCCCTGCCCGGCCGTGGTGTAGCGCCGCGCCGGGGTGTTCTCGTGCGTCAGGACGAGCACGACCCCGGGGACCCCCTGCGCCCGGGACGTGTCGATCCTCCGGATCCGCGCGTGCGCGTGCGGGCTTCGCAGGATCTCCACGTGCAGGGTCCCCGGCAGGTCGAGATCGGCGACGAACTTCGGCGCACCGGTGACCAAGGAGCGGCCATCGACCTTCTGCACGCTCTTTCCGACGACCCGAAACGGCCGCTTATCCATCCTGCCGCTCCCCCATCTTCCGCGCCGCGCTCTTGATGGCGGCGATCTGCTTGACGTAGCCGGTGCAGCGGCAGAGGTTCCCCGCGATTCCCGCGCGGATCTCCTCTGGCGTCGGGTCGGGGCGATGGGAGAGGAGGTCGGCCGCCGCGATGAGCATCCCCGGCGTGCAGTAGCCGCACTGGACCGCCCCTTCCTCGAGGAACGCCTCCTGGAGCGGATGGAGCATCCCGCCCTGCGCCAGCCCCTCCACGGTCACGACCTCATGGCCGTCGGTCTTGCCCGCGAGGACGAGACAGGAGTTCACCGCACGCCCGTCGAGGAGGACGGCGCACGCCCCGCAGTCCCCTGCCCCGCAGCCCTTCTTCACGCCCTTGTACCCGGCCTCCCGCAGGACCTCGAGCAGGGTCGCCGCGGGGTCCACCGCGAGCGTCCGCCGGGATCCGTTCACCGTCAGGCTGATCTGCATCCGCTACTCCCCTCCCCTCAGGATCTCGCCCAGGCACCGCTTCACGCCCACGACCACGAGTTCGCGGCGATACGCCGCGCTCGCCCGCCGGTCCTCCCCCACGGCCGCCGTCGCCTGGGCGGCGCGCGCCGCAGCGTCGATCGCCTCCTCGGAGAGAGGCTTACCGATCAGTTGCGCCTCACAGGCCAGAACCCGCGACGCGAGCCTCGGGCTTGCCCCAATCACGACCCGCGCCGTCGTGCAGCGTTCCCCCTCGAGACGGACGAAGCAGGCGCAGTTGAGGAGCGCGATGTCGAACCCCGTCCGGGCGAACTTCCAGAACGCGGCCCGCGCGCCCGCGCCGGGATCCGGGAGCTCAACCTGCGTGAGGATCGCTCCTTGCAGCGCCTCGCGGGAGCGGTAGAGCTCGACAAGCGGGATGCAATGGATCCGCCCGTCGAAACGCGTCACCGTTGCCCCCAGGGCGAGGAAGAGCGGGATCACGTCCGACCAGGGGCGGGCGCTTGAGAGCGCTCCGCCGATCGTCGAGAGGTTGCGGTGAAGCGGCGAGGCGACCTGTCGCAGCATCCGCACCACAACCCCTCCGAGATACGCGTCCACCGCGGGGTGTTCGAGCACCTGGGTGAGCGTGGCCGTCGCGCCCAGGGTGAGCCCTCCGTCGCTTTCCGCGATCGATGAGAGCCCGAGCCGCGAGAGATCGACGAGCGTGGTCGGCGCGGTCGGGGGATTCAACACAAGATCCATGCCTCCCGCCACCGCGCGAGCCGCCGTCCCCTCCCGGCGCAGGATCTCCACCGCCTCCGCGAGCGTCGTGGGACGGAGATAGGCCTTCACTGGAATTCGACTCACGACCTCTCCTTTCCTCCGGATTATCCTCATTGCACCGCAAGCCGACAACAGCGCGGCGCTCAGAAGGGGAGCTCGCCCATCCGCGCTTCCATCTCCTCCCGGGCGCGGCCGACCCACTCCGGCAGCCGGCGGTACCCGCCCCACGGCGCGTGGCGCAACGACTCCAGCGCCACCACGTGATCGGCCCGGCACAGAAGGTGCTCCTTCACCGCTCGGCCCCGCAGCTCGTCGGCCCTCGTCAGGATCTCGAGCAGCGAAACCGGCCGCGCGGTCGCCGCGACACTCGGCAGGTCGATCGCCACGATCGGCCGGTCCGCCTCATCGAGGGATTCCAGGGGGAGGTCGCAGTAGAGGACGCTGCTCGTGACCGCCCTCCCGTCGATCTCCGCGGGCGGGAGCAGCCCGGGAAAGGACATCCCCGCCTTGACGAGATCGACCACCCGTCCCTGGGTGAGCAGCCGGTGGGACCGTTCCTCGAGATCGATGACGGAGACCGCGAGGGGGATGCCCAGGTCGGTGTCCGACGTGTCCCCGAATAGACCGCTCAGTTGGTCGTCCACGAGCTCCCAGGGCAGGACGCTCATCCGCTTGAGGTTCAGCTGACAGAAGAGCCGCTGCCGCAGGAAGTACGACAGGCTCCCGGCCACACGTCGGAGCTCCTCGCGCGAGAGCCCGGAGTAGCGCTCCATCCCCCACAGGTAGCGGTGATTCGTTGTGAAGAACGCAACCAGCTCTTCCTGCAGTCCGTCCAGGTCGCCGCCGAAGGCGAAGTGCGCGGCGATGAGCGAACTGAGCCCCGTGGTCACGATCCGGCGGATCGGCACCGCACGCTCGCGCAGGACCTGAAGCACACCGATGTTCGCCGCGCCGCGGACGCCGACCCCGCCGAGGACCAGTGTGATTCCCTCAGGCATCGGCATCCCCCACCCTTCGCAACAGGGACGGCAGCGCGCGCCTTGCCGCCGCGTACCCCACCGCGATCGCGTCCTCATACCCGCCGAACCTGGCGGCATCGAACCCCGGAAGCGCGACCTCGATCGTGAAGTCCGCAACCTCGAACGACCAGTCGGACAGCCGGCACTCCTTCAGCATGTCGATCAAGGTCAAGAGGGCGAATCCGCTGCGGCAGGGCGGCGGTGAGTCGGGATGCAGGCGCGAGGCGATCACAAAGGACGCCCCCTGATCCCGCAGCTGCCGGACCGGGACCTCCGCGAGCACCGCCCCGTCCACGAGGACCCGGCCGTCCCGCGCCACCGGCGGGAAGATCCCGGGGATCGCGATCGACGGCAGGATCCCGTCGCCAAGCCGTCCTTCATCGAGGACGACCGGCTCCCCGGCCAAGAGATCGCATGCGACTGCACTGAACGGGATCTTCGTCTCGTCGAAGGTGTGGTCGCCGAAGAGGAACGCGAGCGCCCGCTCGTTCGTGCGGTGCGAGAGGACCGACTCCCGCAGCGCAGAAAGATCGCAAAATGCGTTCAAAAGCCAGTTCTGTAGGTAGGAGTGCTTTCCGCCCTCGTAGCGGAACAGGTTGAAGTAGTTGACGTTCATCGTCCCGACGAGCCGCTCGACGAGATCCACGATTACGTCCACGTCGTGATACAGCGCGTACGCTCCGCCGACGATCGCCCCGATGCTCGACCCGTTCACAAGATCGATGCGGATCCCCGCCTCTTCCAGCGCCCGGATCACACCGATGTGCGCGTAGCCCTTCGACCCTCCGCTTCCCAGGCTGAGACCGATCTTCATGTTGCAGATCTTATCCGCCCTTACGGGTTCCCGCGACCCAGCCCTTGACAAGCGGACCCGCGAGCGTAATATATGCATCATGGTGCATAGATGCATGAATGATAACCCGTTGTTGACCGAACAGGATGAAGAGGTCGCTGGGATCGCCCAGGCGCTCGGCCATCCGATCCGGATCGCGATCCTGCGGGCGCTCGCCGATGGGGAGCGCTGCTCCTGCGAACTCGGGCCGTGCTTCGATCTCGACCAATCCGGGATCTCCCGCCACCTCGCGGTCCTGCGGCGCGCGGGGCTGATCGTCTCCCGCCGTGACGGAGTCCGGCGAGTGCACCGGCTCGGATCGTCAGCGGTCTTGCAGCTGATCGATTGGGCCCAAGAGCTCGTCGACCAGCTGGGAAGCCCGTAGCGGACATGATGGCCGCCAGCGGAACCCACCACGGCGACCGAGAGAGGAGCGGGGCGTGAAACGTGTGAGGGAACTGGAGATCTTCGCCGGCATCGTCGCGGTCTTCCTTACGGCGTACTTCGTCCCGTTCACGAACCCGGTGATCCGGCGAAGCGGGATGGAGGCGCTCCTGATGCTCCAGGAGTACGCCCGCCACCACGTCCTCCTGTGCCTGGTGCCCGCGTTCTTCATCGCCGGGGCGATCGCCGTCTTTATCAGCCAGGCAAGCGTGATCAAGTACCTCGGCCCGCAGGCGAAGAAATCGGGCGCCTACGGGGTGGCCTCCGTCTCCGGAGCGATCCTCACCGTGTGTTCCTGTACGGTGCTTCCGCTCTTCGCGAGCATCCACAAGCGCGGCGCGGGGCTCGGACCGGCGATCGCCTTCCTCTACTCCGGCCCGGCGATCAACGTGCTGGCGATCATCCTCACCGCGCGCGTCCTTGGGATCCAACTCGGCCTGGCGCGAGCGATTGGTGCGGTCCTCTTCTCGATCCTCATAGGGCTTGCCATGCACCTCCTGTTCCGCAGGGAGGAGACCGCGAAGAGGGACGCGCCGGTGGCGATGCCGCAGGACGAAAAGGCCCGTCCGCTATGGAAGACCGCGGTCTACATCGCGGTGATGGTCGGCATCCTCGTCTTCGCCAACTGGGGCACGCCGAGCTCGATCCGGATCCAAACGACGGACGGCCGCACGATCGTCGGAACGAGCGCCGGGGAGACCGCAACGACGCTCCTCTACAAGCCGGAGGCCGACGCCGGCCGCGTCCTCTTGCTCGACAAGTCCCAGATCCGAACCGTCACCTACGCACCCTCCCTCTACACGACGATCTACCACGCGCGCTTCTACGTCGCCGGCGGCCTCGTGCTCGTGCTGCTGCTCCTTCTCCGCCTGTGGTTTGCGCGGACGGAGGTGGCAGCGTGGGGAAGCTCCAGCTGGTCGTACGCGAAGCTCATCCTGCCTTACCTCTTCGCCGGGGTGCTCGTCGCGGGGTTCCTGCTCGGGAGACCCGGGCACCAAGCGCTGATTCCCGCGGTCTGGATCAGCCGAAGCGTGGGCGGGAACTCCTTCTTGGCGAACGCGGTGGCGAGCGTCGCTGGGGCATTCATGTACTTCGCCACGCTCACCGAGGTCCCGATCCTCCAGGGACTGCAGGGCGCGGGGATGGGAAACGGCCCGGCGCTCGCACTGCTCCTCGCCGGCCCGGCGCTGTCGCTTCCGAACATGCTCGTTATCCGCAAAGTCATCGGAACAAAGAAGACGATCGCCTACGTGTCGCTCGTCGTGATCGCCGCCACCCTCACCGGCAAGCTGTTCGGGTTCATCGTCGGGTCATGATCTCCAACGCACAGGAAGGAAGGGTCGTGATACCACGGGCAACACTCATTTCCGGAAGCCCGCGGCCGAGGAGCAATTCAGATCTCCTCCTCGATCGAGTCGGTCGGGTCGTCGAGGGAAGATTCGTCAAGCTATCTGAGTTGAGGATCGAGCCGTGCCGATCCTGCTGGGCATGTCAACAAGCGGGCCACTGTGTGATCGAGGATGACCTTACACCGGTGCTCGCTGAGCTGATTGAAGCGGATGTACTCGTTCTCGGAAGTCCGGTCTACTTCAACAACGTGTCAGCCTCGATGAAGGCGTTTATCGGCCGTACCTGGCGCCTACGCGGTCGACTGCGGAACAAGATCGGCGGTGCGGTGGTCGTCGGCCGGCGCTACGGTGCCAAATCAGCTCTGATCGCGCTGCAGGCTGTCTTCCTCAAGCACGAGATGATCCCCGCGAATCGGGGCGTGTACGGCATCGCCTTCGAGCCAGGCGACATTGAGGAGGACGAGCTCGCGCTCGATGCGGCGCGGGCGCTTGGAAGGCAGTTGATCGAGTTGGTGGCGCAGCAGACGAAATCGCAGGGAGATCGCGATGAGCATCGGTGAAATCTATCTGGTCGTCGCCGGGACGCTCGTCGTAGTGTCGCTGTGGCGCAGTCGCGCGAAGACACTTCAGGCGCTCAAGATCTCCGGCAAGATCGCGCTGCAGATGGTCCCCATCCTCTTTTTCATCTTCGTCCTGATGGGTGGCTTGCAGGCGCTCCTTCCGCGCGAGACGATCGCTGGACTTCTCGGCGCAGGAAGCGGGGTGAGCGGTGCCCTTGTCGCAGAGGCAGTCAGTAGCTTTGCGCTCATTCAGCCCGCGGCGGTCTTCCCATTCAGCGGGTACCTACTGCAGAGCGGCAGCGGCTACGCGGCGATCGCCGGCTTCGTCCTGAGCGCGATTCTGATCGGGATCTCGACGCTCCCGTTGGAGAGCAAGTTGTTCGGTCTGCGTTTCACCGTAGCGAGGAACCTCCTGACGTTCCTCGCCATCTTCCTCGTGAGTCTCGCGATCGGAGGCTTGTTGTGAAGCACGCACTGCACCATCCTATGGCTCGACAAGCCCTTCTGTACACGGTTCTCGCCGGCATCACCTGGGCGGGGCTCGCCCTGTCCGGTGCTGGACGGGGAGCCGTCGTAGGAGGGGTTGTTGGACACACATTTGGGCAGATGGCCGGCATCATGGTGGCGATCTTCCCCCTCATCGGACTCCTTCAGGTTTGGGTGCCGCCGAGGCGGATCGCGCAGCTCCTGGGTCACGAGGCCGGATGGAAAGCGTTTGCGATCGCTACGGTTGTTCCCCTCATCATCGGAGGAAGCCTGTTCACGATCCTGCCGCTTCTTCACACGTTGCGACACCACGGAGCGCGGGTTGCGGTAATCGGCGCGTTTATCACGGCGTGGGGCGGCAAACTGCCGCTCCTTCCCCTCGAGGTTCACTTTCTCGGGTGGCCGTTTGCCGCGTTGCGGCTGGCCGGTGTCGTTGTGATGGCGGTCTGTATCGGTCTTCTCCTCGAATTCGTAGTGGGAGAGCGAGGCGTTCCTGGTGCGGTGGTTGTGAAAGACGAAGAAGGATCAGTATGACGGTGGAGTGTGGCGCGGGTGCGGCGAAGTGCGGGCATTCGTTTTCTCGTGTTCCGGCGGGGCAGACGTGGGCGCACTCGCCGATCGCGTGGCAAGGCGACTCGATCGGGACGGAATCATGGCGATGTACTGCCTAGCCGGAATCGGCGGGCGGGTGAGCGGAATTGTCAAGACGATCGTGGTAGCAGATGCGGTACCGGACATCGATGGCTGCCCGCTTCAGCGCAGTGCCTCCACCCTGGGAGAGGCCGGATGGAAGAGGTTTCGGCGCGTCGCAATCACTGACCTTGGCCGTGCCAAGGGCCGCCGGTCCTCGCCGAAGAAACGATCAACCGCGTCCCGAACGTAGCCGAGGTGCTGTCAGATGAAGCCGTATGGGAGGCGGATGTATGAATGAATTGACTGAGACACAAACAGAGGCGGCACGCGTCAAACGGATCCTCGGCCTAAACACATGCCCTGTGGGCGTCAAGTTTAACCTTGGTGCAGAAGCCCCTTCCGTAAATGCAAGAAAACTCAATGGTTACCGGTATTGTCAGGCACTCATGGCTGCACGGAACGGGAAACATGTTATTCTGGAGGCAGAAGGAATCGCCTGTCCAGCAGCCGCTGCAGCTTTTGGATTCAAGCCCCTGCCCGATGGCCTAAGAACGGGCAAGGCTTTGCGGGGGTTTGGCATCATAGCTGATGCGCAGACCGGCAGACGCATGTTTGAAGGAATGGCCACACTCGAGCCCGATACACTCAAGTCACCGTATCTTTCCCCCTTGGAACAGGCAATAGAGACACCCGATGTCATTGTAGTAGAAGATGAAGTTGAAAAACTGATGTGGTTCGCGCTGGCACAGTTGAATATGCAGTGCAGGGAACACATTGAGAGTTCTATGACAATATTACAGGCCACTTATGTCGATGTGATGTTGATTCCTTAACTAGCTGTGCAGGGAGCGAAGGGCGATCCCATCCTGTACGGACAGATAAATTGGACCCCGGAGGTGTTGCAGCGGCTGCCCGGTAGGCGGCCTTCGTCCGGAAGAGATGTACGTCGGCTTGCCGTATTCCCTGCTGGCGAGAGTCGTCGAGGGGTTATCGGGGCTGCGGCACGCAATGAGGGAGTTTCGGTAGGCACAAATCCGATGAGGAGAAGGAGGAAGTATGAAGATCGAAATTCTGGGCACCGGATGCCCGAAGTGCAAAGCAACGGTTGCCAACACGGAGAAGGCGGTCGCGGAGCTTGGTATCCATGCGGAGATCGTCAAGGTGGAAGATCTCAGCGAGATCGCAGCGAGGGGCGTGATGATGACCCCCGCTCTGGCGATTGACGGCGCGATCAAGGCCGTCGGCAAGATCCCGACGGTCGACGAAATCAAGAAGTGGCTTTCCTGACAGGAAAAGGGAAACCGGAGGGAGGACGACATGAGACTCTTGGCGGAATGGTTCCCCGAGTTCGCGGACAAGCTCGACGAGATCGGCGAGGTCTATCGCAAGAAGCGATCAATCGACGGGAAGACGACCCAATTCATCTGCTTCGCTCTCTCGATCAAGAACCGATCGAAGCCGTGCCTGCTCAAGCACTTCAAGGGAGCGCTCGAAGCCGGGGCGACGCTGAAGGAACTGGCCACCATCATGGCGCTCACGTTCCGCGAGAGCGCCGGCGGCGACGACTGCTGGACGCACGACGCCCTCGGGGACGTCCAGAAACTCCTCGCCGAGAACGTCCGTTG
>CAZBWD010000005.1:0-21533 GCA_964495585.1 uncultured Thermotogae bacterium | reverse complement strand
GTCCGGGAGTACGAACGGGGAGTGATCTTCCGCCTGGGGCGCCTCGTGGGCGCGAAGGGACCGGGGCTCTTCCTCCTCATTCCGATCGTCGACAAGATGGTGAAGGTCTCGCTGCGGGTGGTCACCCTGGACGTGCCGCCCCAGGAAGTGATCACCAAGGACAACGTGACGACGACCGTCAACGCGGTGCTCTTCTTCCGCGTCGTCGATCCGTCCGCCTCCGTCGTCGAGGTTCAGAACTTCATCGAGGCGACGCGGCAGATCGCGATGACCACGCTGCGCAGCGTGCTCGGCGGGGTCGAGCTCGACCAGCTCCTGGCGGAGCGCGAGAGCATCAACATGAAGCTGCAGGAGATCATCGACGAGCAGACCGACCCCTGGGGGATCAAGGTGAAGACCGTAGAGGTCAAGGACGTGAAGATCCCCGGGGACATGCAGCGTGCGATCGCCCGCCAGGCGGAGGCCGAGCGGGAGCGCCGAGCGAAGATCATCAACGCCGAGGGAGAGCTGCAGGCCGCGACCAAGCTCTCCGAGGCGGCGTCGATTATCGCTAAGAATCCGGGGGCGATGCAGCTGCGGTACCTGCAGAGCCTCGTCGACATCTCCGCGGAGAACGCGTCGACCATCGTCTTCCCGATCCCGATCGACATGTTTAAGTTTCTCCAGCAAGGGAAGGACCAGAGCTAGCCCTCCATGAAGTCGTACGACGTCGTCGTTGTCGGCGCCGGGCATGCCGGGTGCGAGGCGGCGACTGCCAGTGCCTGCCTGGGCGCGTCCACGGCGCTCGTCACGATCAACCTGTCGGAGATCGGGCGGATGCCGTGCAACCCGGCGATCGGCGGTCCGGGGAAGTCCCAGCTGGTCCGTGAGGTCGACGCGCTCGGCGGCCGGGTGGCGCTTCTCACCGACGCGGCGGCGCTGAACACCCGCCTGCTCAACACGAGCAAGGGGCCTGCGATGCAGGTCCGGCGGACCCAGGCGGACCGCGACCGGTACAAGGCGCTCTGGAAGAGGACGCTCGAGACGACGGACGGGCTCGATCTGATCGAGGGGATGGTCAAGGCGCTCGATGTGCGCGACCATCGCGTCGTGGGGGTGCAGCTGCGCGAGGGGCTCGTCCTGCACTCTTCCGCGGTCATCCTCGCCACGGGGACCTTCCTCAACGGGAGGGTGTTGATCGGCAGCCTGGTCTACCCAGCCGGGCGCAGCGGTGAGCCGCCCGCGGTCGGCCTGGCCAGGTCGTTGCGGGAGATCGGCCTGTCCCTCGGACGGCTGAAGACCGGCACGCCGCCGCGGGTGAACCGCCGGTCGATCGACACGGCCGGTCTCGAACGGCAGAAGACGAGCACGATCCCGCTTTCGTTCTCCTTCTGGAATGAGCCGCGCGCCCTGCCGGACACTTTCCCGGTTTACGTGACCGCTACGAACGAAGAGACGCACCGGATCATCCGCGAGAACCTTCCCCTGACGCCGAACTTCAACGGGCTGATCCAAAGCCAGGGTCCGCGGCACTGCCCGTCGCTCGAGGCGAAGATCGTCAAGTTCCCGGAGCGCGCGAGCCACAAGGTCTTCCTCGAGCCGGAGGGAAGGGAGTCAAGCGAGGTCTACCTGCAGGGGATCTACACGGCGTTCCCCCCGGACATCCAGGAGGAGATCGTCCACTCGATCGCCGGCCTGGAACACGCACAGATCGAGCGCTACGGATACGACATCGAGTACGACTACGTCGAGCCGACGCAGCTGAGACCGACGCTGGAGGTCACCGGGATTGGAGGGCTCTTCCTGGCGGGACAGATCAACGGGACCACCGGGTACGAGGAGGCGGCCGGCCAGGGGCTGCTTGCGGGGATCAACGCGGCGCGGCGCGTGCGCGGCACAGAGCCGCTCGTCCTCTCACGGGGCGAGGCGTTCATCGGCGTGATGGTCGACGACCTGGTGACCAAGGGGGTCACGGAGCCCTACCGGATGCTTCCTTCGCGGGCCGAGTACCGGATCACGCTGCGCGAGGGCAACGCCGACCTGCGGCTCGGAAGGATCGGTCACGCCGTCGGCCTGCTTTCCGATGCCCGCTACGAGCGGGTGCGCGCGCGGGCCCGGGCGATCGAATGGCTCCTGCGTGAGATCAGAACCCACCGGGTCACGCCGCAGGACCCGTTGAACGCGGTCCTCGTCGCACGGGGGACCTCACCGCTCTCCGAGAACGGTGCGAGCCTGTATGAGCTCCTGTGCCGGCCACCGCTCCGCCTCGCCGACCTCGTCGCGCTTCACGGCACCCCGGAGGATGTCGTGAGCGAGGTCGAGATCGGGGCGAAGTACGCCGGCTACCTCGCCCAGCAGCGGCGTGAGCTCGCCCGCCTGAGGAAGATGGAACGGATCCGGATTCCTGCGGCGTTCGACTACGCAGAGGTCACGAACCTGTCGGCGGAAGGGCAGGAACGGCTCTGCGTGGTCCGGCCGCGCAGCTTCGGGCAGGCCTGTCGCGTCCCCGGGGTCTCGCAGGCCGACCTGTCGATGCTCGCCATCGCGCTGCGCCGCTAGCCGGGGCTTCATCCAGCGCATCGAAGCCGCCCCCTCAGGCCACCTGACGAACTCCTGAACCCCATGGACCCATCTAAGGAACTCACTTCATCGCCACGGGCGGCACGTGTTCGATGTCGATGAGCCGGGCGGCCGCGTCGTGGAAGATCTGTCCCGCGGTGGTTCCGCCCCACACGGGGGTGGTCTTCACCTCGTCGAGCACCACCAGGGCGAGGTAGGAGGGGTTGGCGCCGGGGAAGAACCCGCAGAAGAGCGAGGTGTACTTGCCGGGGACGTAACCCTGGCCAGGCACGGCTTTCTGGGCGGTCCCGGTCTTGCCGACGACGTCGAACCCCGGGATGTCCGCCGCCACCGCGGTGCCGTGCTCGACGACGAGCCGCATCAGGCCACGCATCGTGGCGCAGGTCGCCGGGGAGGCCACACGCCGAATGACGGTCGGCGGCTGGGCGGTCGCGCCGGACGGTCCCACGCCCTGGACGATCCGTGGCTCGAGCACGGATCCCCCGTTCGCTACGGCGGCCATCGCCCGGGCGAGCTGGATCCCCGTCACCCCGACCGACTGGCCGATCGACGACTCGGCGAGGTCGAGCGGCGTCCATTCCCTGGCCGGGCGCAGGATTCCCTTCTCCTCGCCGGGGAGCTTGATCCCGGTCGGCTTGCCGAACCCCACGGAGGCCAGGAAATCGTGCAGGCTCTGGGCACTGAGCCGCTGGGCGACCTGGACCATCGCGCAGTTGATCGAGTACTCGATCGTCTTGGCGAAGGTCACGGTCCCGAACGACTCGTTCTCCGAGTTGTGGATCGTGTGCCCGCTGATGCGGATCCCGTCGTTCCCGTTGAAGGTGCTCTGCGGGGTGACGACCCCCGAGTACAGGGCATCCAGACCGGCGAACGCCTTGAACGTCGAGCCGGGCTCGAAGAGGAAGGAGACGGCGAGGTTCTTGCGCTGCTGAGGGGTCGACGTCCAGAACTGGTTCAAATCGTAGCGGCGGTCCTGCGCCATGGCGAGGACCTCGCCGGTGTTCGGATCGAGCAGGACGATGAACCCCGTGTTCGCCCGGTAGGTGGCCACCCCCTGGCTGATCTCCTGCTCGCAGATGAACTGCAGGCGGGAGTCGATCGTCAGGTAGACGTCCTCTCCGGGCGTCCCCTGCTTCAGCGTCTGGGTCTCGTAGGTGCGGCCGTCGGCCCCTCTGAGGACCCGCAGGGTGGTCGGGGTCCCGGAGAGGGTCTTGTTGAACTCAAGTTCGATCCCCTCGAGGCCGTGCCCGTCGGTCCCCACGAACCCGATGAGGTTCGATGCGAGCGACCCCTGCGGGTAGCAGCGCTTCCAGGTGTCGATGAAGATCAGGCCGTTCGCGTTCGCATCGGACGCTTCTTTCTGGATCCGCTTGGCGGTCTCGAGATTGACGGACCGATCGATCCACGTGAAGTAGCTCTGGCGGTAGATGAGCTTGCGCAGGTCCGCGGCGGGTTGTCCGAGCTCCTTGCTGAGGAGGGCGACGAGCGTCTCCGGCCGCGTCATGTCGAAGCTGTCGATCGCGATCGCGGTCGCCTTGACGTCGAAGGCGAGCGGCACCCCGTTCCGATCGTAGATCGTGCCGCGGCGGGGCATGACCTCGATCGTCTGTTCCTGCATCGCCTGTGCGGTGGCGGTCCACTGGTCGTGCTCCACACCCTGAATCTGGATCAGACGGCCGATGACGACGAGCGCGGCGAGGACCAGGACCGCCGCGAGGAGGATCGGCCGGCGGGACTCAGTGTTCACTGCTTGGGGGCGGTGGGACAGGGACATAGCGGATGTCGGAGGGTTCGACCATCCCGAGCTGCTGCCTTGCGATGCGTGAGACCCGCTCGAGGGAAAACGCCTGGTCGATCTGGAACTCCAGGTACCGGTCCGCCTCTTGTGCCGAGGCGAGCGTCGCCTTCAGGCTCTCCTTCTGCGCCGTGAGTTCGAGGAGCGCGGTGCCCTGCCAGACGTAGAGGAAGCACAGACCGGCGATGAGCGTGGCGAGCAGGATAATGACGGCAGTGTGCCGCGGCCAAGCGGCGACACCTTCCCTTGCCGCGCGGCGCGCAGTGGGGATGTTGAGGAACTCGATCCGCTCACGGTCCATGATGGCCCCAGGCTAAGGGAAAGCGCGTCACCTGCCGGGGACATTTGTCAAGACGGAAGGCGACCTCGAACACCTCCTGCAGGCCTCGAGACGCTCCCCGCAGGGTGGGATGTGCGACGGGCTTGCGATCTCGTCTACGCCGGCTTGCTGCTGTTGAACTCCTCCTTCACCGAGGCGAGAAGATCGGGATCGGTGAACAGGTCGACGGCGGTCATGGCGAGCGCCTTGGCGGCGGTCAGCATGACGGCCTGGCCCCGTTCGGAAATCGAGGCCGACGCGAACTCGCGCGAGTGGCCGGCGACGTCATCGCCGCAGATCTGGATGTAGGCGTGGATCGCCGGGACGGCCTGGCTGACGTCCCCCATGTCGGTGGATCCCATCCCCTCGTCCGGGGACGGTGGATTGAGCGGCTCGCCGAGCGTCTTGAGGTTCTCGACGAACGCAGCACCCATGGCGTGATTGGGGCGCATCGCCTTGTAGGTGTGTCCGACGGTCCTGAACGAGAGGGTCGCGCCGGTGGCCAGGGCCGCTCCCTCCGCACAGCGGCGGAGCTTCTCCAGGAGCTCGTCCCGGTACGCGTTCTGTGCCGCGCGGACGTAGAAGGACGCGGCGGCGTGCTCGGGGACGATGTTCGGCTTGGCTCCACCGTCGGTGATGATGCCGTGGATGCGGGCGCCGTCCTTGATGTGTTGGCGCAGGGCGTTCAGCCCGTTGAAGGTCTGGATGACGGCGTCGAGCGCGTTGACCCCCCTCTCGGGTGAGCCGGAGGCGTGGGCTGCCACGCCCTCAAACTCGATCTCGACCTCGGTGATCGCGAGGCTGCCGCGGTCGACGGTCGTGTGGGAAGAGGGGTGGAACATCATTGCGGCATCGACCCCATCGAACAGGCCAGCCTCCACCATCAGGACCTTCCCGCCGCCGCCCTCCTCTCCGGGGGTTCCGAAGAAAAGGAGCGTTCCCGGGAGCTCGGCCTTGACCGATCCAGCGGCCAGGGCAGCGCCGAGCCCGGCGGCGGCGATCAGGTTGTGCCCACAGGCATGCCCGATCCCGGGAAGCGCGTCGTATTCCCCGAGGATCGCCACGGTCGGACCTGGTCCGCTTGCCGGGTGCTCTCCCCGGATGGCGGTCGGGAGATCCGCGACGCCCGTTTCGACCGAGAAGCCGGCTCGCGCCAGCTCTCCCGCGAGGAGCGCCGCCGCTCTCGTCTCCTCGAACTTCAACTCCGGGTTTTCGTAGATCTCGCGGCTCACGGCGAGCAGGGTGTCCCGGTGTTCGTCGACGTACCGGCAGACCTTCTCCTTCCAAGCGTTCATCGATCCTCCTTGCGGATTCGGTGTGTTTCCTTTCTGGTGAGCGTTGCCCTTCCATCGCGATCTCGCTTCTTCTGGATCTCCGGTCGTTCGAAGTCGGTTCCAAAGCGATCATCGGGAGCCGGCTCGCCGTCTTTCCCGGTAAGAAGGCCGCCGCAGAAGACCTTGTCGATCTGTAGATCCTCGTCCAGAAGGACGAGGTCGGCGCAGGCCCCCGGCTGCAGGGTTCCCCGCCGCGGGAGGAGGCCGAGGCGGGCCGCCGGGTTCGACGTAACCAGCGCGAGCGCTTCGGGCAACGGGAGGGTCTTGCCGTGGACGAGGCTGGCGAAGGTCTCATGAAGCGCGCTCATCTTGCCGGTCGCCATCCTGATGAGCGCACCCTGTGCGCTGAACTGCGGCATGCTCCCGTTGCCGTCCGAGCTCAACGTAACGTGGCGAAGGTCGACCCCGCTCTGTGCGAGCTGCCCGACGACCTCGGCCATCTGGCCATCGCCCCTGGTTCCCGTCCGGGCGGTGAGATCGATCGAACCGCCCTGTCTCAGGAACTTGATGCCTTCCTGCAGGAGCGCGGGAGTCCGTGCCATGTGCGTCGGGAGGAACTGGGTGATCGGGATGTCGGTCCGATCGACGACCTCGAACACCGGGCCGAGCCCGGCCGGGCCGCCCCCCACGTGAAGCTGGACGATGCCAGGTTTGTTGCCGAGCAACCCGCCGACGCGGGCCTGCGCGGCGAGGCGCGCCAGCTCGTCTATGGTCACCTGGGATCCCCGATGATCGGAGATCGCGAGCTTCACGCCGACGACCTCCTCGATCAAAGCGAGGTCCCGCTCCACGCTGCCGCAGATCGTGATCGGGGGGAGGTGATAGGAGCCAGTGTACATGTAGGCTCCCAGCCCGCTTGAGCGCAGGGCTTTGACCTTGGTGAGGAGCGCCTCGGGAGAGCGGGCCACCCGATCCGTCCCCAGGACGCCGACCGCTGTGGTGATCCCGGCCGCGACGAGCTCCGAGAGGGGAAGCTCGGGCAGGTGGGAGGCCGGTCCGGCTTCGCCCCCGCCGCCGATCAGGTGGACGTGCAGGTCGATGAAGCCCGGAACGACGATCCGCTCAGTCGCATCGATGACCGCGGTCTCGATCCCGTGCGGCGCGATGTGCTCGCCGATCGCGACGATCCGTCCGCCTGCCAGGAGAAGGTCCTGCTGCCCGAGCGGCTCCGGGGTGAAGACCGAGCCACCGTGCACCAGGGTGAGGCCAGTTGCACTTATCACCAAAGCCTTGTCTCCTTTCAAGTCTGATCCCATCCAAACGTCCCCGGATGCGGGCCAAGAGAGTCCCGGGTGCGAAATCCTTGGCCAACGTCTTCTGGCTCGGCGCGGAACGAGGACCAGATCTGGCAGAGTGGTTCCCGGATGCCAAGCCAGTCGATACTGGTCTGCAGAGGGCTGAGACCGCTCTCGTGCTGCTCGTCGCGAAAGAGCCGGAAGCTAGGTGGAGGTGAGACCGAGCCCGATCTGAAGCGAGTTATCGGCAAGACAAGTCTTTCTGCGATCCATCGGAACGCTGGATCGGGGACAACCTTGATCTCGGTAGCACTGACTCCGTACAACCGCCTTCTTCGCACTCCGTTCGCCCGCATGTTACTCCTCTCAAGCTGATGAGCCAACTGACGCAAGTAGCACAGGTGCTTGGACGTTTCTAGGCCATCGGGTGTGGCGGTGCAAGATGCTTGGCCAGGAACGCGTACACCTCTTGGCGCGACGCCTTGGCGAACGGCGTGTCCAGCCGATTGAAGACATGACCACCCGGAGCCGCGTCATAGATCTTGTAGTCGAACTTTTTGTTGGCTGCCTTCAGGGCAGCAATCAGGTGCTCCACCTCCAGGACGTTCACGTCTTCATCATTCGTTGTTGTGTGGATCAGGAGCGGTGTGCTCAGTTTGTCCGCGTTCCACACTGGGGAGCGACGGCGATACTCGTTCACATCCTCGTGCGCCGTCTTCCCGAGATGGTACTCAGCGGAGTAGAGATCGCGATAGTACTGCCCCTTGTAGGCCATGCGTGCTATCAGGTCGCTCACCGGCACGCAGGCATAGGCCACCTTGTATGCATCGGGATGATGGAGGATGTTCATCAAGGTATGAAGCCCTCCATGGCTCCACCCGATGATTCCCACGCGCTCTGGGTCGACCAAAGGGTTGGTTTCGATCATCCAGTTGCGCGTCGCGAAGGTGTCTTCTATCTCGAGCCCTCCGTAGTCGATCATCTTGTAGAACTTCTCTCCGTATCCGGTGCTGCCCCGGTAGTCGGGGGCGATCACCAGATAGCCCTGCTGGAGGAGCTCGCGCACGACGTGGGCATAGGAGGTTGAGAAGTTGCTGTGGGCCCCACCGTGGGGGAGGACGAGCAGTGGGTATTTGCTGTTCTGATCGATGGACTTCGGCACAAAGGTGTAGGCGTGTATCTTCACGTTGTTCTTCTTCTCCTGAGGCGAGGAGAGAAGGGACTCAGGGTAGCTGTCGGGCGGCGGTGGACCCACGATGTGCATCTTGTCTACGTGGCCGATATCCTGTAGCTTCACATGCCACAAAACGTCGTCGATCGCTTTGGCCAGCGAATCGAACTGGTGCACGATGCTGTCTTTCCATTCTAGCAAGTCGGCTAACTGCTTCTGTTCATCGCTCATGGTTCCCTCCGTGCGCTTGGATGGTCCTTGAATCCTTCTCTGCGGACACCGATCCCAATGCTACACACCTGTTCGCCAGTGGCGGTCATCGGGAAGCGTCTTGTCCTCCAGAGGATTCCACTGACCTCCGAACACACCGTCTCAACGACGTTGCCGAACGAATCCGTCACATCGAACAAGGGGGTTCCAGAAGTGACTTCGTCGTACAGGTTGACCTTCAGATCGATCAGTCCACCGTGGTTGGCGTGGACATTCCGGAAATCGTCGGCAACGGCATACGCCTCCGGTAGCTCTGGATCTCCTTCAAGGAGGCCGTAGTAGCGAAGGATGTTCAGGAGTCCCCTGACTCCCTTGCGCACGGAGTCGTCATCCCAACCGACGCACCCGCCCAGCTCAGGGTCGATCGTCGGGATCCCCTCGTCAGGGGCGATCCGGGCGAGTTGTCCGTCCGGGCCTTTCTTGTCGAAGATGTACTCGAGGCCGAAGACCTTGGCGAGTTCCAGGCACTGAGCGTGCAACTTGTGCTCGTGCTCCACACGAACCCGGACTTCATTGATCATGCGAGATGTGCCACCTTGGTGAAGATTGACCACGAGGTTGCACTGCTTCACGTAGGGGAAAACGGCGGCCGAGAGACGTTCGGTCGTGCTCCTGCTGACGTCGCCCGGGAACGTGCGGTTGGTTTTTGCGTTGTCCAAAGGGTTTCGATGCGTGTCCTGCTGAAAGCCATGGTAGTTCAAGGGATTGACGATCAGCAGGCCTCCTCGAAGGGACCGTGGATCGACCTGTCTCACGACCTCTCGCACCACCAAGATCCCGTTGAGTTCGTTTCCATCGCTTCCCGCTTGGACGTACAAGAGCGGTCCGTCTCTTGCGCCGCTGATCGCGGCTACCGGCAGTCCGATCGGTGTCCCGTCCCGTAGCTCGCCTACGGGCAGTCGCCCGAATGCCATTTTCCCTGGTTTCGCAGTGGCTGTTCCGATCCTCAGCACTTCTCTTCACTCCTTATCTAACCCTTGACATCAAGGGCGTCTCGAAGCGCGTCCCCGACAACGTTGAATGCCCATACCGCAATGAAGATCACAATGCCAGGGAATATCGAAATCCAAGGGGCTGTGATTACACTGTTCAAGCCCATGGAGATGATGTTTCCCCATGAGATAGCGCGTGGATCTCCCAATCCCAGGAAGCTCAGGCTCGACTCTGCGATGATGGCTCCCCCGAGATTAAGGGATGCCAACACGACGATCGGACCGACCGAATTCGGGAGGATATGCCGGAAGATGATCCTAGTGTGTCCTGAGCCCAGTGCCCGACTTGCTTCGACGTAGTCTTCCTCTCGTAGCGCGAGGAACTTGCTGCGAGTCACTCTGGCCATGGACGGCCACTGCACAATGCCGATAATCGTGGCCAAGATCAAGAGATTCCGTTGTGCCAGAACGGAGGCGACAACGATCATGAGTATCAGAGACGGTATAGAAAGAAAGACATCAGCGAGCCTCATGATAGCCTGTGAGATCCCCTTCCCGAAGTACCCGGCGATGCTCCCGAGGCCGACCCCAACGAAGAAACTGACGCTCACTGCCCAAACACCGACAAACAGGGATGTCCTGGCGCCGTAGAGGATTCGGCTCAGCAGATCACGCCCCAGCGAGTCAGTCCCCAGGAGAAACTGTCTGCATGGCGCCGTGTAGGCGTACGCCCAGTATTGCTGCTGGGGATCATACGGAGCGATCCAGGGAGCTAAAAGGGCGACGACGACTAGGATTGACAGGATGCCCAATCCGACGATCGAGAGCTTGTTGCCCGCGAGCCGTTTCCACGGTGATCTGCTATGGGCTCTTACGGACATGGACCGCTCCTCAGTATCTGACCCGGGGGTTCACCAATGCGTAGGTGATGTCAGCGAGCAAGTTCGCAATCAGTACCATCGCGCTGATTAACACGCATACCGCCATGATTGCCGGGTAGTCGCGGGTGTAGACACTCTGCACCAAGTAGCGGCCGATCCCCGGCCATGCGAACACGGTTTCCGTAAGCACCGCGCCCCCGAAAACGAATCCCATGGAGACTCCCATTAAGGTGATGACAGGAAGAAGCGAGTTGCGCAGAGCGTGCTTCATGCACACTGCCCATGTGCCGGCTCCCTTGGCGCGGGCGGTCGTGATGTAGTCGCGGGAGAGAACATCGAGCATCTCAGCGCGCATCGTTCTCATGACAACCGCCACGCTTCGCATGGCGATCGTGATGGACGGGAGTATTAGGTAGTGTATCCGCATTCCGAGATAGGCAAAGATCGATCCATACACCATGTTTGGGTTGGTGGAGCCCCCGGTAGGAAAGAGATTAAGCTTAACAGAGAACACGAGAATGAGCATTATTCCTATCCAGAAAGCAGGCGCTGCGATGCCGGCAAGGGCGAAGGCGCGAAAGGCGTGATCCAGAAAAGAATCGGGGATGAGCGCGGAAAGGACACCCACGAGTATGGCGATGAGCCACCCGATGCTGTGACTGAAGAGAAACAGGAGGGCAGTGTTGCCGATCCGCGCGCCGATTTCCTCGGAAATTGGTCTTCCTGTAGAGAATGAGGTGCCGAAGTTCCCGTGCACCAATCTGTCAAGCCACAGCGCGTATTGCACGTATACCGGTTTGTCCAGTCCGAGCTGTTTCGTCAGTATCTCGACCTTTTGGGGGTCGATATAGCTTAGTTCCGGATTCGAAGCAAGAAAGAAATCAAGAGGGGAGCCAGGGGTCAGCTGCATGAGAGAGAAGATGATAATGGTTATGACAAGAAACGTAGGAACAGCAACCAAGATCCGCCTAACCACAAAAGCCGAGAGTCCCATGCTTGACTCCTATTAAAGAGCGCAGCGTGCCATAGCAGGCAACAGTGGATGTATAGCCCTAGCCTACGACACTTTGAAAGAATCGGAGGAAATTCCCTCCCAGAATGCCAGCGATTTCACTCTTCGTATATCCTCTTGCATGCAACTCACTTACGATATTGTGGAAGTCGCGCCAATCTCGGTATCCATTTACTTCTAGCACATGCTCCCTGAAATGACCGCGGCGCCAGCCTTCACTGGTGACGCCTCTCTCTGTAAGGCCTTCAAGCAGCTTCTTTCTGTTTGAGATTCGCAACTGCAAGGGGTAATAGTGACCGTAGTCAGTGCCAATGCCTATCCGCTCTACGCCGAGGAGCTCAGCAACGTATGCTATGTGATCAAGGCAGTGCTCCACCGAGGGGTGATCAGAGGAAGTAAGGAAGTCGGGAACCATCAATACACCCATGTATCCACCGTTGTCCCGAAGCGCTTGCAGCGCTTCGTCTGTCTTTCCCCGATCATGGTCGTGGACTGCTCGGGGAAAGGTATGGGTAAAAGCCACGGGCTGCTTTGATGCTTTGATGGCCTCGGTGGTGGTGCGTGCCCCGCAGTGCGAAAGATCTACAAGAATCCCCAGTTCGTTCATTCTGCTGATGGCATCGATACCGAATTCGGAGAGGCCACCATCGCGTCGTTCTGTGCAGCCATTCCCAGCCAGATTGCGCAGATTGTAAGTGAGTTGCATGCCCCGAATCCCGAACTTGTAGAACAACTCGATGTTGTCAAGATCGCCATTCAGGCAGTTGAGGTTTTGAGTGCCCAATATGATTCCGTATCGTCCCTCGCGTTTCGCACTGGCTACGTCCTGCGCTCTTGTCACCTTTGCCAGACGAGGGGATTTGTCGAACCGCATGGTCCATCTCGCGATGTCGTTCAGTGCGTGGAAGTAGGCTTCCCGCTCACTGACTCCCTGCGAGATACCAATGGTCGTGTAGATAGCATCTACGCCACTGTCTTCCCACCAGCTCCAGCTTGGCAGTTCCCCCTTGAGCCAACGCATGTCGCAACGGCGTTTGACTAGGGCGCTTACGTGTTCATTGAGCATTTCCTCTGGCGCCAGTTCGTCGTATACAGGCTGTGGCTCCCCAGGTAAGCAACGGGCTCCATTCACAAACAATGTATCTATGACAACGCTATTGTGGACATCATCGGTCGGCGAGGAGCCACTGTTGGCTTCGGTCATTTCTTGTACCTCCTTGGATTGGACACTTCGCCTTGTGAGCAGACCAAGATGTGTCTTGGGGATTGCCGATCGGCAGGGCCTGACGCGTCAAGCGGACTTCATTCATGGCAAGGAGCCGACTATTCTGGCTTGAAGATCCTGGTGCGATCTGCATGCAGGCACCGGCGTTTCCAACAATCTCATGTTGAGGGTGATTGCGAGCGCATCTTGCTCGGAACGGAAGTGTGCAGTTCACGCGATTGTAGTCGCTGGTCAGGTCGAAGCGAGGCGCTTCTAGCGTCCCTCTCTTGTCCGGATGGGCGCGGTGTTCCAGCGGGGACCAGATCATGCCGCTGCTGGGCTCAGGCCGCATGCAGTTCGTTGGCCCCGACCCCGAAGATTCACTGTTCCTAGTTCCTCCGAGGTGAGCTCGCGAGAGACGCTGGACCAGATAAGCATCCTTTGTCACCCCAATCAACGGGATAAGTTCCACCGATCGCTCCTGTACCTCTGAGGGTTCCCTAGCACACTGGAGGCGACTACGGAACCGTTGCTCCTGTCAGCGGGCCACCGGGGTCTGTAGGGTCTCTGTTTGCGAGGCAACAGGGAGGGCGTGCATGCCTTCGGATCCTTTTTGCGGTGCTCAACCTACCCCCTCTCTACGCAACCGTAGCGCTGTCAGGCTCCCGCCCAGTGCTGCACCGCACGTGTGACTCCTTCGCTGTGAGACGACGTGCTATGCCTGACTTTGTAATGGCTTCTGAACTAGGGGGTGCCCTTGCTTGTGGATGCGGAGGGCACCCCCTCCCCACAGCGACATCAACCAGGTATCAGGTTGTGAGGCATGTCGAGCTAGCTACTTGGTCCTTTGACCGTGATGTCGTCGTAGTTGTAGCCGGCCTTTTCCATACAGAGTTTAGCCTCGTTCATGTCATACGTAAGTGGAGCCACACCCAGTGTGGAGAGCTCGTCCGTCACGGTCTTGTAGATCGAACTGGTGGGCAGGACAAAACAGGTCGCAGGAACCCCCAACCCGGCAGACAGATCATCTACAAAGGCCTGCCGGGGACACGCGTAGCTGATTGCCCGACGCACCCATATGTTGCTGAGGTACGGATTGTCGAGATTCACCCGGATCTGCTGTGGGCCAGGACTGGGTTCCTTGATGGCGTACAGGTTCGGGTCCTTATCGACTTGAGCGAGCTCACGCGTGAAGCCGTACCACTTCTCCGTCACATCCACCTCACCTTTCTGCAGAGCGAGGAACGCCGTCTCTGCCTTCGGGATGATCCGAACCACGACGTAGTCAAACCAAGGGCGCCCAAGGCAGTAGTCGTCGTTGGCTTGATACTTGAGGTATTCGGAAGGGTGATAGTCGACAAGCTTAAACGGGCCAGTTCCTACGACCTCCTTTCCGGTGTTCATGTCGCAAGTGCGCAGCTTGTCAACCGGGATGTTCGCCAAGAGGTGCTTCGGGAGGATCGGCTCGGCGAAGACGCGGTAGGGGGCCTCAGGCGTGTACACCTGGAAGTGAAACTGGACAGTGTACGGGTCCAGTTCCTTGACCGTGATCCCCTTTTCTTCATAGTACTTGGCAGAGGCCATCTCCCCGTACCCCGCGTCTTTGTTCATGCACAGATTGAAGGTGAAGAGCACATCGTCAGCAGTGAACGGCTGTCCGTCTTGCCATTTCACGTTCTTGCGCAGGTGAAAGGTCCACGTTAGCCCGTCCTGCGAGGTTTCCCAAGACTCTGCGAGATCCGGGCGCGGCCCGATGGGAGTCCCTGCGTTGTACGAACCATATGTGTCCTGGATCAACGCGTCGTAGACCATCTGGCGAACGGCTCGTACACTGTAACTGCTGCTCATGAAACCGGGCAGGAAGTTGCCGATCGTTGAGGGTTGTGCGTATACCAGGGTTCGATCCCGGAGGCTCATGTCGGCCTTGGTCTCGCCAGGGATCACTCTCTTCGCCCAGCGGAAAGAATACGCCTCCCACCAGGCGGGAGTCTCGCCATCCGGGAAGCTCACTGTGCTTCTGATGCCGTAGAAGTTGACGGGGAACCACAGTGGGATGGATGGCAGGTCTTTGTTCAGCAAGGCGATCGCCTGAGCTGCCAGGGTGTAGCGCTCCTGCAGATTCGGAGCTTTCAGGGCCTTGTAGATCAGATTGTCGAAGTCTTTGTTAGCGTAGTGTTCGTAGTTGCTCCCCGCGGGATACTCCTGGTCCGAGGCGAAGTAGCTGTAGATGCCGGACGGATCAAGTGCGGCGTTCATGTTGCTTTGAACGATGTACATGTCGTAGCCGCCTTGATCGAAAGTGCTTCCTGTGCGTGCCCCTTCGTGGGCACGTGGGTTTATGGAGGCAAAATCCATGTATCTTAGGTTGACACCAATTCCAATTTCTTCAAGCTGGCGCGCTATTACCTGACCTGCTTGCTCCCGGGGACCGTTGCCGATCGGCGTGATCAGGGTGATCGTGAAGAACCTGTCCTTCTTCGCGGCTGCTAGACCAGTGGCAACTGTCGCTCCAACAATCAGAGCCATTACTAGTCCTGCTACTACCAGCAGGGGCAGTTTGCCTCTTTTCATTGTTGACCTCCCTTGTTTGCCTGTCTCTGTCGGGCTTGTGCCGAGGTATCCGCTCGCGGCGTTGCATCACCTCCTTTGGTTTGGTGGCATCGGTGTCGTATGCGAAGAAGAACCAGGCGAAGGAGTTGTCTGCTCTCTCTGCTGGTCGATCGCACGTACGTAAAACTCCCTTGTCGTGCGGATGTGTTCGAGCATCAATCGTTCCATGGTCTTCCCGTTTCCTTTGCGCAGCCCATCGATCAACTTCCGGTGCATTTGCAGTTCCTCGGCCACCGGGATTGTTCGACCCCGGACTCGTCCGGGGAACATCGGAAGGAGGGTTTCCATGATGCGGACGAGCACGGGGTTGTGTGTCGCGTGGACGATGCCAAGGTGGATTGCTCCCGTGTAGCGGTACTGCTGTTTGGCTGCCGCAGCTTCAATCTCAGCGTATGCATCCTCGAGCTTCTGGAGATCCTCGGGGAGTGCGCGCTGAGCGGCAAGATGAGCAATTCGTGGCTCGATCTCCTCCTGTGCTTCCATGACATCCAAGAAGTCCTTCTCGGAAACACTGAAACGTACGAGATCCCTGCCGGTAGCGATCAATCCCGTCTCTCTGACGTAGTAGCCTTTGCCTGGGCGAACTTCGACCAGTCTGAGCGTGACAAGGGAGTGAAGGGCCTCACGGACCGTGGATCGGCCGACCTGAAATGCATTCATCAGTTCCTTCTCCGAAGGCAACTTCCGGCCGGGCGTCAGCTCGTCGCGCTCGATGGCTTGCACGAAGCGGTCAACGATGCGGTGACTGAGGTTGGCGGTCTTGACGGGTGTGAGAAGGTCTTCAGCTACTGCGGGATCTGTGTTGAGAGACTGTCTGACAAGCGGACTATCTGCTGACATGTTTCCTTTATAGCGGAATCCCCCCCTGCTGTCAAGCACTCGTTGCGCTGGTCTCTTGTCGGATCATGAAGGGCAGGGGGGCACTGGAGGTCCGGGATGTGATGCGGAGTCAGCGAGGTGATGGAGCCGGCATTGCACACAGGTCGAGATCGTTGTCACAGGCACCGCCGGTGCGCCCTCACGAGAAGGACAACGGTCCTGAGGTTAGTCGCAGGTGATCCGTCGGCAGCGAGGTGGGGGAGACTAACTGAGTGGTTACGAACTGCCGAGCAAGGCAGCGATGAGAAGAGCTTGCGCACAGGAGGATCCAGCCAAAGGTGATGATGAATCCCGGAACAGTCGAGGAGCTCTACGCCTTCCTTGTCGTGGCAGCTACGGTCCGGAGCTGTGCGCCACCAAGCTCGAGGTGACGAAACACGGGGGCGGGACGTGGTTGATCGCTGTGTAGTCCGAAAGCTGGAAGTCGAGGATCTGTGCGTGCGACTCGGGGCCGAGGAGCTCCGAGATCACCGGCAGGAGGTAGCGCTGGTCGTTGTTGAGCTGCCGGTCGAGGATCGGGAAGGCGCGGGCGTGGTCCCTGTCGTGAATGACGAGACCCAGCGCCTCCCGGACCTCCGCCTCGAGGAGGTCTCTCAACTGTTGCGGATCCGAAGGGCGACCGCGCAAGAGGTCGTCTGGCGTGTAGCCGGTCCCGTAGTGCGTGACATCCCCGGTGGCCACGAAAGCGGTTCCGGTGTCCCGTAGGTTGTCAAGAAGGGCCGCGAGATCCCGCGCCGTGTCGAACGACCCGTCCAGCGGGTCACGGGTCATCCCGATGTAGACCAGCACGACCTCCGGGGCCGGCACGTCGTGTTTGATGTCGTAGAGCGCAAGCAGCGCGAGGAAGGTGTCGAGCGAGTACTCCTGGTCGAGGAGCCCCGCGTCCTCCCGGCGAAGCAGGTCCGGCACGGTGAGCCCCGGGGAGCCGAGCGCGAAAGGACCGAAAGGGGTTTCGCAGCGGTTGTCGCGGGGAAGAAAGCCGCCGCGCAGGGCACGGAACGCTTCACTGCGGCAGCTGGAATCGGTGCGGGGATCCATCGCCTGACGGTACAGGTCGCGCGTCGCCGGAAGGCCCCACACGTGAAACACCCCTAAGGCAATGATCCGCTGGACCTTTAAGCGATACAGCGCACAGACGACTCGCGCCTGCGCATCGCCGCCATAGAAGAGCGAGGTGTGAGGGAAGGAGAGGATGCTGCCGCGCTTCACGCGGGCATCGAGTGCAGGATCTGCTGTGTGGCTTTCGAACAAGCGATCGAGAAACGGGCCGGCTTTCGGCAAGGAAAACTCGTCACGGTAATACGTCTTCCACTCCATGCCGCCTCCTTGAGCGCAGAGTGTACTCTCGGTTCGCCGCCGCTGCCGCCGAGTGAATCGCATGATACCTCCGGATCTCGTGCTCCAGCAGCGGAGCAACGGCTTGACAGCCCTCCCGGCTCCCGGTATAGTGGGATGATAACTCAGACCGGTATGACCAATCAACCGGCACGAGGAGGTAGAGCCCTGGAACGGTTCCCGGCATTTCCCGCTCAAAAAAGCCGTACGGCCTTTGCACTCGATGCGGTTGTTGCAACGCTCAAGCAAGGCGTCTACCAGATCGGGGATCGTTTGCCGTCCGAGCGGATCCTGGCGGAACAGCTCGAAGTCGGCCGCGCCGCGATCCGCGAGGCGCTGAGCGCGCTGCAGGTCATGGGCATCGTCGAGCGGCGGGTCGGTGACGGGACGTACGTTCTCGGGGGTGTCGAGCGGGTGATGGGTGTTGAGACCGCTCTCGATGCCGTGCGCAAGAACCAGAGCCTGGGAGCTGTTTGGGAGGCGCGTAAGATCCTCGAGGTTATTCTCGCAGAGCTGGCGGTGCAGAAGGCGACGCCGGGCGACCTGATGTCCCTGCGCGACAGCCTGGAAAGAATCGAGGGCGCCATCCGAGAGAAGAGCTACGACGACTACGCCGACGCGGACCGGGACTTTCACCTGACCCTGGCCAAGGCGGCGAAGAACCTGTTTCTCGAACAGGCGCATTCTCCGATTCTCGCAATCACGCAACAGCAAGTGGCGACCCAGGTGGACTCGGCGTACATCGCCAAGCACGGAGAGACGATGCTCGCGAGCCATCGTGCCGTTGTGAATGCGCTCGAAAAGAGGGACAGAAAGAACATCCGGCGGGTCGTCGAGCAGCACTTCGTCGCCTCGGAGAGGCTGTTCGTGGACGCGCACGCCACCGATTCACAGGAGGACTGAGACCGATGGGATACTTGCTTGAGGAGTTGACGTGGCCGCAGGCAAAGGAGGCCTTCCAGAAGACGAAGGTCGTCGTGATTCCCACGGGGAGCATCGAGCAGCACGGCCCGCACATGCCCCTGGGTACGGACTACCTCGTGGCACGGGAGCTGGCCACACGGGTCGGGAGGATCAGCCCGGTCGTCGTCGCGCCGGCGATTCCCGTGGGGTACGCCGATTACCACGCGGACTTCCCGGGCACGCTCTCCCTCTCCGAAGAGACGCTGACCCGCGTGTACGAGGAGGTCACCTCCTACTTCGTCGCCTACGGGGCGACGCACATCCTGTTCGTGAACGGACATGGCGGGAACCTCGGCTCACTTCTGCGGGCGGCAAGCGCGCTGCGCAAGAAGGACATCCTGGCGGCGACGATCCTGTGGTGGGAGGCGGCCGCCGCGCTCGACCCGGGCTGGGCGCTGATCGGCCACGGGGACTTCGTCGAGACGAGCCTGATGCTCGCGATCAACGAGGCGATCGTCGATCTCGGGGAGGCAAGGCCGCCGGTGCGGAAGAACCTGAGCGACCGGCTCATCCTGAACGATATTCACGATTGCCGGTTCGAGTCGGGGCAGATCCACGTGGCGCTGCGCACCCGCGACTACACGGACACCGGGGACATGATCGAGTATGGGGCGTCGCCGGGCGCCGATCACACGGTGCCCCCGAGTGCGGCCACCGCGACGCGAGGGGAGCAGATTCTCGCGCGGGTTGCGGAATACATCGCCCGCTTCATTGATGCGTTTGCAAAAGTTCACCTCCCGCTTGGGAGGTAAGAAAGGGGGGATCGGATAGGAACTCAGGTGGAGGCGTTGGGAAGGTCCTTAGGAAGGCATGCGTACCAAGGAGGTACAAGAAATGGCTCTTCGTAACTGGTTTCTCATAGGGCTCTTGTTCCTTTCCCTGCTGGGGATCGGTTGGGCAGCGGTTGCCGCTGACACACCGCAGCAGGGCGGAACACTGATCGTTGCGACCGGCGCGGATCCCGCCGGGGGGCTCGACCCGGAGTGCGTGATGAACAACGAGGCCGCGTTCATCATGGCGACGATCTACAACCGGCTGGTGGAGTACGCCCCGGGAACGGTGGACATCGTCCCGGGGTTGGCGGCAAGCTGGGATATCTCGAGTGACGGGCTGGTCTACACGTTCCACCTGCAGCACGGCGTGCTGTTCTAGGATGGGACCCCGTTCAACGCGCAGGCACTGAAGCTTGCGTTCGATCGGCTGCTCGACCCGAGCTTCCCGAACTACTAGGCGAACCGCAAGGGGATCGACAGCTACGTACCGGGGACCCTCGAGGCGAACGTCGCCAGCTACTCGGTGGTCGATGACTCCACGTTCAAACTGGTCCTCTCGCACCCCTACGCGCCGCTGCTTCAGGATCTGGCGATGGTCTGGTTCGGGATTGTGAGCCCGGCGGCGGTGGAAAAGTACGGCGCCGAGGTGTACAAGCACCCCGTGGGGACCGGTCCGTTCGAGTTCGTGGAGTGGGTCCCCAACGACCACGTGACGGTCAAGGCGAACCCCAACTACTGGCGGGGGAAGCCTTACCTCGACGAGATCATCTTCAAGCAGATCCCCGAGGGATCGGTGCGGACGATGATGCTGCAGGCGGGACAGATCGATGTGATGATGAACGTACCGCCGGAGAGCATCAGCGTTCTCGAGAACGACCAAAACGTACAGCTCTACAAGATGACGGCCCTGCTCGTCAACTATGTGACGATCCCTCGAATGATCCCACCGTTCGACGACATTCGGGTCCGTGAGGCGCTGAACTACGCCGTGAACAAGCAGGAACTGTGCAAGTACCTCTACGAGGGGCTGGCGAAGCCGATGCGTTCGCCGATGCCTCCGGGGATGCCGGGGTACAAGCCGCTTGAGCCGGATTTCTCCTACAACCCGGACAAAGCGAAGGAGCTCCTCGCCGAGGCGGGGTATCCCAATGGGTTTGACTGCAACCTCTATACCTATGCCAACCCACGCAGCTACAACGCCGCCGGCGGGAAGATCGCCACGGCGCTCCAGGGCTACTGGAAGAAGATCGGCGTCAACGTTCACATCACCCAGTTGGAATGGGGCTCTTACCTTCGGACCACTCGTGATCCGAATTTCAAGGACGGAATGGATATGAGAGGGTGGACGGCCGACTGCGGTGATCCGGACAACTTCCTCTACTACCTCTACTACGGGAAGGCGTCGAACATCCCGCACGCGATGACAGGCCGGCCGGACGTCGACGCGCTGATCGAACAGGAGCGGGTCTGCGCCGATCCGACGCAGCGTGCCCAGCTCATCGACCAGGCGCTGCAGAAGGTCTGGCAGGACGCCGGGGATGTCTGGCTGACCAACGGCGTGCTCGTTCGCGCGACGACCACGAAGGTTCACGGCTTCCAACTTGATCCGTTGTCGATGTTCTTCTACGCTGACCAGATCTGGAAGAGTCAATAGCCGTTCGACCGCTTTCCCTTGTAGGAGGAGGGCCCGATGTCGGGCCCTCCTCACGGATTAACCGCAAGTCCAGACAAAGATGATAGAGTACATCATCAAGCGGGTCGTGGCGCTCGTCCCGGTCCTGTTTGGGATCACGCTCCTCGTCTTTCTTGCGATGCACTTCGTCCCCGGCGACGTCGCGCAGACGCTGATCGGCGAGAAGGGCGGGCACGAGCAGGTCGTCAAGCTGCGTCACGAGCTGGGGCTCGATCGGCCGCTCTACGTCCAGTACGGGCTCTTCCTAAAGCACGCGGTGACCGGTAACTTCGGGATCTCCTATCAGACGCTCGAACCGGCGACGAGCATGGTCATGGGCGCCTTCCCGGTGACGATCCAGCTTTCGTTTGTGGCGATCCTCTACTCGATCCTCGTTGCGATCCCCGCGGGGATCATCGCGGCGATCCGTCAGTACTCGCTGTTCGACAATGTGCTCATGGGCGGGGCAGTTCTCGGGATCTCGATGCCGATCTTCTGGACCGGTGTCCTTCTGATGATGCTCTTCAGCTTGAGGCTTCACGAGAACCACGAAGGATGCCCCGCCTTGTAGGCGGGGAGGAATTCGTGG
>CAZBWD010000004.1:0-23352 GCA_964495585.1 uncultured Thermotogae bacterium | reverse complement strand
TCCCCGCGCGTGCTCGATCGCCTGCCCCGCCAAGTGCGCCGCGACCCCGACCGCCGCCACGGAGATCGACCCCGGATCGGAGAGCCGGAGGACCTTGGTGCGGGGATCGTAGTGGTCGGAGAGCCTTGCCCTCGTCTCACCGATCGAGACATCGCTGATTCCCGCGGCCTGGAGGATCCGTTTCGCCACCTGGGAGGCGGAAAGCCCGCTTGCGGTTCGCACGCGCGCATAGCGCGTGTAGGTCGAGCGGACGCGGTACTGCGCGTAGATCGCAAGGATCAGCGCGGGAACGAGGATCAGGATGCTGGGCCCCATGAAGAACGGCAGACCCCACAGATACATCGTAAGTCCCTCCTCACCACGGTTTTCACTGCAAGTATACGATCCGCGACCCGCGCGGGCAAGACGGACGCGCCCGCTGCCTCCCGAGCATCCGATGGGTGGAGAGGGCCGGTAAGCCGGATTCTGTCGCGGGGGGCCATTCCACTGCGCGGCCTACCCGAAGGCTCGGGCGGGCAGCCCTCGATCGCCTTCCTACTTGGCCTTGCTCCGACCAGGGTTTGCCAGCCGCCCCGGTCACCCGGGACGCTGGGGGTCTCTTACACCCCCGTTTCACCCTTGCCTGTTCCCGCACAGCGGGCCATCGGCGGTCTGTTCTCTGTGGCACTTTCCCGAGGTCGCCCCCGCTGGGATCTCCCCAGTGGTCTGCCCTGCGGAGTCCGGACTTTCCTCAGCCGACGATCGCAACTCGGATCACCGGCCGCGACCCCCTGGCCCTCTCCTGCGGGTGCGGGAAAACCCGCACCGCGGACAATAGTATACCGTATCCGGCCGGCCGTAGAGCCCGAAGCTTCGCTGCTCACGGACCCTCAGGATCCGTCCGCATCGCGGGCAGAGCCGCCGGTGGATGAACAGCGCGGCCGCGACCACCCCGACGAGGAAGGCGATCACGAGCAGCGCGCGGCCTGCGTGACCCGACGGTTTCTTCGACGCCGCGGCTTGCGGCGGGGCAAGCCGCGCGTCGAGCAAGGCGAACAGCTTGACCATCGCCTCCTCGATCCGGTCGTGGGCAACCAGGTCTTCGAGCCCCGCCTCGACGGCCTGCGTCAGGCCAGGATACGCCGCTGCGGTCTGCACTCCAGGCAGAAGCTTCACCTGCCAGTTCCCTCCCTGACGGAGGAACACGGCAAACAGGGTCCTTCCGGAGGCCAGTCCCCAGTCGTCAAGGAGGGCGTGTGCGTAGAGATCGATGTCCTGATAGGGGTTTTCCCAACTGGCGAGGATATTGACTGCGATCCCGAACCGCGCCCGGGTATCGTCGATCAGCGAGAGGACCCGCTCACGGCCGTGTCGGTTGAGGACGTTCCCGTAGTCGGAGAGCGGGCCGATGGGAAGGGGAAGCGTCGCCGCGCGCGCCGCGGCCCCGAGGAGGAGGAACGCGAGGAGCCCCGCCGCCAGGGGGCGGCTCAGCGCATGTAGAGGATGCGCGAGCAATTCTCGCAGGCGACGATCTCGAGGTCGGTCCGGATCCGGTCGATCGTGGTCCCGCTGACCGAGAGGTTGCAGCCGCCACAGGACCCCCCCTCCACCTCGACGACCGGATTGGCGTACTGCGCATGCAGGTGGTCGTAACGGGAGAGGAGGTGGGGCAGGATCTTCGCGGCGACCTGTGCCCGTTCCTCCATGCAGGCCTCGATCTCCTTTTTCACCTCGCCGATCCGGGCGTCGATCGCCTCACAGTCGCCGGTGAGCTTGGCGTCGCGGCGCCCGAGCGCTTCCGTCGCCTGGTCCAGCCGATCGGCACCCGCCTCGATCTCGTCCATCAGGCGCAGCGCCTCGTCCTCCAGCGCGCTCATGTGGTCATGCTCCTGCGCGATCTTCACCCGGAGCGACTCCATCTCCTTGAAACTGATGATCCCCTTCTCCAGCTGTGTCCTGTAGGCGCGAATCTTCATGTCGAGCTCGTCCACGGAGAGGTTCTTCGCGCGGCTGTCGCGCCGGAGCGCCTCGAGGTCCCCGCGGAGCCCCTCGACCGCGTCGCGCTCCTGCGTCCACTTCGCTTTCAGGCGGGCTCGCTCCGCCTTCAGCTCCTCGACGCGCACGGCGAGATCCTCCCCGCGTCGGTCCGCCTCCTGCAAGGCGAGCAGCAGACTGATCTCTTCCTTCAAGTCTCCCCCTTGATCGCCCCGACTATAAGAGGCGCTCCGATGGCGCGCAAGTTCCACCGTCAGGGCGAATCGTGTACCCTCTGCGTATGAAGACCGGAACGGCAGACCTTCCCCTCCACTACGGGCGCGCGCCGCGCTGGCTGTTCTCTCGGATGGCGCGGCTCGCCGGCCGGGTCGCCGAGGTCGTGATCCTCGAGGAGGGAGCGGGCCGGTTCCTCGCCCAGCTCTCCGATCCCCACTGGTTTCAGGCCCTGGGCTGCGTCCTGGGGTTCGACTGGCACTCGAGCGGCCTCACCACGACGACCTGTGCAGCAATCAAGGAGGGGATTACAGGCATGGAGCGCGAGATCGGCCTGTTCGCTGCTGGTGGCAAAGGAGCGGCGTCGCGGAAGACTCCCCAGGAGATTATCTCCTGGGGGGAGAAGGCCGGGATCGAAGCCGAGCCGTTGGTCACCGTCAGCCGCACGGCCGCCAAGGTGGACAGCGCCGCCGTGCAGGACGGCTACCAGATCTATCACCACGTCCTCTTCTTCGACGCGACCGGGCACTGGGCGATCGTGCAGCAGGGGATGAACGAGGCGACCCGAACGGCCCGCCGCTACCACTGGCTGTCGACGGCGGTGACGGACTTCGTCTGTGAGCCACACGCGGCGGTCTGCTGCGACCGCCGCGGTCCGAGCCTCAACCTGGTAGCCAGGAAGAGTGCGGGAGCCCGCGAGGGGAGTACGGAGGCCGCCCGCCAGACTCCGGAGCGGCTCATCGCCCAGCTCGATCACCTGAAGTCGCTTCACTTGCCGCACCGACACCGGGTACTCGTCCAGGACATCGCGCCCTCGCGGCTGTCGCGGATCTTCCTTTCCACCTACGAGGCGCAGCCCGAGGGGTTCCTCGCCCTATTGCGGCTGCCCGGCGTCGGCGCGAAGACCCTGCGCGCCCTGTCGCTCATCTCGGAGCTCGTCTACGGGCAAGCGCCGAGCTTCGAGGACCCGGCGCGGTTCAGCTTCGCCCACGGAGGGAAGGACGGGACCCCGTACCCGGTCGACCGGGAGACCTACGACCGCTCGATCGAAGTGCTCGGCCGGGCGATCCGCCGGGCGAAGCTGGAGAAGGACGAGACGCTGCGTGCCTTTCGACGTCTGGACCGCGCGTTTGCCCCCCAACCGGGCAAGTCGAGGGTCCGCAGTCCAGAGTCGTGAGTCACGGATCACGTGCCCGAAGGGGGTATCTCAAGCGCGGCGATCCGCTGCTGCACCAGCGGAAGGAAAAGGGGACAGGCTACTTTTCCTGCCAGTCCGGAAGGGCGTTCCCGGGGTGCGCTAGTGCTCATCTCGCGCAGTGCCGAGCGCGGAAAAGTAGCCTGTCCCCTTTTCTGGCCCCTCGACTCCCGACGCCCGACTGCCGTTCAGAGCTCGATCCGCCCCTTCAGTGCGCGGCCGAGGGTCACCTCGTCGGCGAACTCGAGGTCACGGCCGACGGGGATTCCCTGCGCGATCTGTGAGACCTTCACCCCGAGTGGCTTGAGAAGGGAGACGAGGTGCATTCCCGTGATCTCCCCTTCGAGCTTCGGTTCCAGGGCGAGAATCACCTCGCGGATCCCCTCGCTACGGACCCGCTCGACCAGCGCGTCGATCGTGAGGGCGGCCGCGCCGATCTCGTCGATCGGCGAGATCAAGCCACCGAGCACGTGGTAACGCCCGTGGTAGGCGCCGGTCCGCTCGATCTTGAGGATCTCCCAGGGCTGCCCGACCACGCAGATCCCCTCCCCGTCCCGGGTGGGATCCGAGCAGATGGTGCACAGCCCTTCCTGTGCGAAGTTGTGGCACCGCGGACAGCGGTGGATCTCCGTTTGGATCCGTGCGATCGCCTTCGAGAGGGCGGTCGCTTCGCTGGGAGGGGCGTTCAACAGGTGGAAGGCGATCCGTTCGGCGCTCTTGCGGCCGATCCCCGGAAGCCCTTTTAGGCGATCGATTAGCTCCTCGAGCGCGGGGATCATCGGCCGGGGAACCCCGGGAGCCCCATCCCCTGCGCCAGCGGTCCCAGGAGCTCTTCTGTGCGCTCCTGCGCGTCCCGCTGTGCCTCCTGCACCGCGGCGATGACCAGATCGACAAGCATCTCCACGTCGTTGGGGTCGACGACCTCGCGCTCGATCGCCAGGTTGAGCAGCTCTCCGCGGCCGTTCACGACCGCCTTGACCATCCCCCCGCCGGAGCTTGCCTCTATCTTCATCTCCGCGATCTCGGCCTGCTTCTTGCCGAGTTCCTCCTGCAGCTTCTTCGCCTGCTTCATCAGGCTCCCCATGTCGCCGAATCCCTTCATCACTCCTCCTTTACGATCGTCCCGTCGAACAACTGGCAGACGAGCCGCGCCTTCTCGTGCAGCTTCTGGCGCGAGGACGGTTTGCGTTCCACCCCGTCGTCAAGGACAACGTCCACGCTGAACCGGTCGCCGAGGTGGCGGTGAATCATGCCCGCAAGGTACTGCAGGTTCGCCGGCTTCTCCAGGCTCTCCTTGTGGAACGTGTGCTCGGGATGGAAGGCGACGATCACCCGGTCTGCATCCACATGCGGGGCCGCCTCGGCAAGGAAGGCAGCGATCGCAATCCGCTCCCCCTCGATCGCCTGGAGCATCCCCGCCCACTGGGCAAGAAACCCGCCCTCGCCGGCCTGCGGTGCGGACGACGCCTCACGCACCGGCTCGGCCGGCCCGGGGGCCTCGTGGGCCGGCTGCCCGTCCTGTTTCCCTTCCTCTTCAGCCGGCACCAGCAGCGCGCGCTCCTCGGCTCGCGGCCGTGCGGGCTCGCGCGCCGGTCGCGACGCGGGCTGCGGCTGCGGCGCGACTCTTTCCATCAGGGACAGGAGCCCGACCTCAAAGAGGATTCGACGATCGAGTGAACGGAAGAGATCCTGCTTGATCTCAAGCAGCCCCCGGCACAGCGCAATCGCCTCCTGCACCGGCCCCTCTCCGTCCACCAGGCGGTCGCGCACCACGTCCACGAGGTCGGCGAGGAAGGTCTCCAGGTCCTTGCCGTGCTCCACCAGGCCATCGACCGTCTCGAGCACCGCGCGCCGGTCCCCGGTCTCGAACGCCTCCAGGAACCGCTCGTGCACGTCCCGGCCCACGAGTCCCATCATCTCGAGGACCGTCTCGAGGGAGATCTCCTGGCCCGCATAGCTCATCGCTTGCTCCAACATGACGATCGCATCACGCATCCCGCCGTTCGCCCGCCGGGAGATGAGCCCGAGCGCCCCCTGCGAGATCGCCACTCCCTCCTTCATCGCGATCGCCGACAGGCGCTCGGCAATCTGCTCTTCCGGGATCTTGCGGAAGTCGAACGCCTGGCAGCGGGAGACGATCGTGCGCGGAACCTTGTGCGGCTCGGTCGTGGCGAAGAGGAAGATGGCGTGCGACGGGGGTTCCTCCAGGGTCTTCAGAAGCGCGTTGAACGCCTCGTTGGTCAGCATGTGAACCTCGTCGATGATGTAGACCTTCCTCTCGAGGTCGGTCGGAGCGAAGGCCACCTCCTCGCGCAGCCGACGGATGTGGTCGATCCCCCGGTTCGAGGCCCCGTCGATCTCGAGGATATCGAGCGATCGGTTCTCGAGGATCGTCTTGCAGTGCGCACAGGTGTTGCACGGCTCCCCGTCCCGAGGATCAAGGCAGTTCACCGCGCGGGCGAGGATCCGCGCAACCGACGTCTTGCCGATCCCGCGCTCCCCTGCGAAGAGGTAGGCATGCGCGACGTCCCCGGCGATGAGGGCGTTGCGCAGGGTGCGGATGACCTCCTCCTGCCCGACCACGTCGGCGAGCCGCTGCGGGCGATAGCGGCGGTAGAGGGAGATGTGATAGGTACCCTTACTCACGTGCGGATCACCACTTCTGGTCGGGGAGACTGGATTTGAACCAGCGACTTCCTGCTCCCAAAGCAGGCGCGCTACCGGGCTGCGCCACTCCCCGCCGGCCTTTCAGCGCGATTATACGGAAGCGGGCCGACCCCGATCAATCGGCGAGCCCCCTGTCGCCTCAGCGGGCGCCCGTCACGCTGAACGCGTCGACCGACGTGGCTTCTGGAATCGGGTGGGCCTGCCCATCGTAGATTGCGGCCACCGGGATCATCGCGACGCGCATCCCGTCCTTGGAGACGGTGACGCGGAGGTAGTGGAGCGTTCCGTAACGGGCACAGACAGTCGTATCGACCTGACCGACCGGTGCCGCAATCGATGGTGCGCCCCCGCCGCCGGTGACGAGGTAGTGGATCCCATGGACGAACAGGTGCTCGTAGCAGGCGAACGAGTCGCTGAACACGACATCCACTCCCGTCTCCTGGAAGATCGGCTCCCACAGCTTGGCAAGCGCCGGGTCGACCCCGCCGTCCAGGTTCGAGCTGTAGAGCGGGCCGTTCATGATGACGATCTTGAACCGCGCCTTGGATGAGGCGAGGTTCGCCTTCGCCCACTGGACCTGCGCCTGCATCCGCGCCGCCCCATTGGGCTCACCGAGCAGGGTCGAGTCGAGCCCGACGATGTGCACGTCCCCGTAGTCGAACGACCACCACTCCTCGTTGGATTCTCCGCCTCCCGAGGGCAGGGCGAAGTAGCTGTAGTACGCCGCATTCGCTCGCTCGCCCTGCCCCACGACCGGCAGGTAGGGATAGGAAAGGGCCAGGGTCGAGATCGCCTGGAAAAACCCCGTGAACTGGGCGAGGCTCGGGGATTGCACAAGGTCCCCCGTGGAGAGGACGAACGCCGCGTCCGGGTCGTTCGCCGCCATCTGGTCCGCGACGAGCTTCGCCTGTGCTGCGTCCCCGGCCGCATCCCCGGTGATGAGGAAAGAGAAGGAGGTCTCGTCCGCGGTCGGCGTCGTGAACCGCCCGACCTTGCTTGGGTAGACGGCATCGCCTTCATAGATCACGAGCTGGTAGCGGTACGTCGTTCCAGAGGCCAGACCGGTCAGTTCCACCTCGGCCGGCCCGGCGTGTCGATCGAAGGAGAGGGTCTCCTCCCAGGATCCGTTTTTCTTGTAGGTCTGTGCGGTCGAGTAACGGAGATCGGCCCCCGCCGGCCGCGAGGTGTTCCAGGTGATGGCGACGGAGTCCGGTCCGATCGCCCCAAGCACCGGCCCCCAGAGCAGCGGACTCGTCTGCTGCGCGAACCCCAGCGTCTCGAACACAACAACCCATACGGCAGCGATGACCATCCTGCGCATCTTGCTCCCCATCGTCTCCCCTCCCCGGTCACGCCGTTTTCGATGTACGCCTTGTGAAGGATCGTTTCCGGCGCTGTGACCGCCCCCATTCTCGCACGCAAACCTGTTGCGGTCAATCCCGCACGCAAGAATAGAGAAGGGCGAGACCGATCCCGGCCCGCCCAAGAGGTTCACACGCTTCCTATCGGCCTTCGAGCGCGGCAATGTCGGTGGACCAGAGGATGAACCGGACCACCGCGGTGTAGGTGATCGCCGTGCCGATGCGGAAGTTCATGCTCGGCACAAGCGGTCCGCTCCCCCCTTCCGGCAGGCCGATGACGAGCGGCGCGCTCGGGGGATGGACCATCGATCCACGCAAGAACACGAGGCTCGACGATTCATCGAGCCTTTCGTCACCGTTCACGTCAAGCTTCAGGCTCATCCACACGCTCTTCGAATAGGGGAGGGTGAACGTGTAGTCCACGCTCCCAGACGTGAGGCTGCCCTCGAAGACGATCGTCCTGCCCTGATCGGCCGGGGTCGGGACCACGCCGAGCGGGACGACCGGCCCGCTCACGGCCTGGTTCACGTTTCGGAAGGCTTGGTCGGTCCGCAATTCCAGACAGTAGGCGTGCGGGGCTGTCCACCCTGCGCCCGCGTTCACGGTCACGTGCCACGTGTCCGTTCCCCAGACGAAGACCCCCGCCGTTCCCCCCATCGGCGGCTGCGTCGACGGGCCGGTCGCGGGCGCCGGAATCCCCGCCACCATGACCATCCCGGTCGCGGTGCTGGATGCCCCCTGGTTGTCGGTCACCGTGAGCCGGACAGGGTACGAGCCGCTCGCACCGTAGGCGTGCGAGGCCTGGACACCGCCGGCATGAGAGCCGTCGCCGAAGTCCCAGACATAGGAAGTGATCCAGCCATCCGGATCCGTGGACACGGACGCATCGAAGGTCACCGTCTGGCCGGCCACTGGTGTCGGAGGAGACACATTGAACGATGCGACCGGAGGCCGGTTCTGCACGACCGGTGAGAGGACGACCTGGAGGGTGACTGTCTGCCCGGCCGACACGCTCACCTGACGGGTCTCTTCCCGATACCCGGAGAGGGAGACGGTGACGGCGTGCGTCCCGGCCGCCACGCTGCCCGATGCCGGCGTCGGACCGATTGGGGTACCATCGACGAGGACCATCGCGCCCGCAGGAGAGGAGGTCACCCGCAGGATTCCCGCCTGCGGTGCAGCGGACACGACGGTGAAGCTCGTCTGCGCCTCGGCGCGATCCGGGGGCGGCACCTGCGCCTGCAGGGTCTGGCGCACGGCGTTGAGGAAGCCGGACGGGTCATAGCCGAGAAACACGAACCCGGTCCCGTAGCTCGTCGGGAAGTTGGGCAAACGGCTCGTCGCGGCAAACGCATACAGGGTCTCCGTTCCCGTCGGCTCGCTCACCTGGAGCGTGTACGGGCCGGCCGGGAGGGTGTGCGATCCCGAGGCGACCCGGTTGTTCGGCTCGCGGGCGTTGGGGAAGAGCAGGAGAACCTTCCCGCTCGCGTCGATGTCGCAGAGGTAGACGTAGGCCTCCCGGTTCACCGCGTAGGAGATCGCGATCGGTTCCCCGATCCGGTAGGACGTCTTTGCCGTCGAGATCTGGACCGACAGCGGCGTGACCGCCTGAGCGATGGTCACCGGCGCGGTGTCGGTTGAGCGCTCGCCGCTCGTCGCGATGACCGTGAGGGCTGCCGTGTAGGTCCCCGGCGCTCCGTAGGCGTGGGCGACCTGGACCCCGGATCCGCTCATGCCGTCGCCGAAGCTCCACTGGTAGGAGCTGATCGCCCCGCTGGAGCCAGCGCCGGAAAGCGTGACCGGCTGACCGACCGTCCCGCTGTACGGCCCGCCGGCGTCCGCGACGAGCGGTGGGCCGGCCGGAGGCTGCACCGTCTCCGTCGCCTCGTTGTTCCCCTCGTTCGACTCGGCCACCTGGCCGAGGTCGTCGACCAGCACGCGGAACGTCTCCGGGGAGCGAGAGAGAGGGAGCGTGAGCGTCGTCGAGGTCGACGTACCCGCCGGCAGGCCGCCGACATAGCTGACGACGGATCCGCTCGCCCCTTCCAACCGCACGCGGAACGAGCCCGCGCCAGCGGTGCCCTGGTTGCGGATGCGGATGGTGAAACTCACCGGCTCCCCGACCGCCGGCCGGTCCGGGCTGTGGCTCAGGCTTTCCACGACGAGATCCGGCCTCCCGGAAACGGAGATGCTGACCTGGCGGGTCGTGCTGTTCGTCGCCCCGCCGTTGTCGGTCACCGTCAGCGTCACCGTGTATGTCCCCGACGCGGCGTAGCTGTGGTTCGTCGTGACCCCCGCGCCGCTCGCCCCATCGCCGAACCGCCAGGCGTAGGAGACGATCGAGCCGTCGGGGTCGCTCGACCCTGAGGCGTTGAACGCGATCTGCGCCCCCACCGCGGCCGCGCTCGGGTTCGCGGTGAACGACGCGCCCGGCGGCTGATTCGCCGGCGCCGCAAGTGACAGCACGAGCCGTCCCCGGCCGTAGATGTTCGGGTCCCCCATGGACACGGTCGCGTCGAGGAGCTTCGCCCGCAACGCAGGCTCTGAAAGTGAGGGGGCCTGAGACAGGAGGAGCGCCGCAGCCCCGGTCACGTGCGGGGTCGCCCCCGAGGTGCCGGCAAACGGGCTGTAAGGGCTCGTCCCGGTCGTCACGTTGTCCGGGGCGCACAGGTCGGGCTTCTGCCGGCCGTCGTTCGTCGGCCCCTGCGAGCTGTACGGCTCCTGGGGGCCGGTCGTGTAGTGGGCGTAGTCGATCGCCCCGACCGTAACCACCTGCGAGACGTTCCCCGGCGCGAGGATGGAGCTCGAGGCGATCGCCGGGGTCAGCCCCTGGTACAGGTTGTAGATCTCGGCCTGTTTCGACCCCGCCCCCTTCACGCGCACGGAGTAGGTCCCGCTCGAAGGGGCGCTCGTCTGGATCGACTCGGTCGGTTCTTCGGTCCCGGTCTGACGTTTGGTCGACGAGGCGACCAGCTGCCCGGACGGGCCGTAGAGGTAGAGGTCGTAGTCGCTCGACGCGCTCGGCCAGTCGTTCCAGGTCATGTAGAGGATGATCTGCGAACCGCCGGTCGCCTGAAAGGTGAGGGACGGATCGAGCCACTCGTCGCCGTTCCCGTCAACGAAATTCCCCTCCCAGTGGCTCTGCGCCTCGTTCCCGCCGGCGTTCACCCACAGGATGCCCCCAGCGATCGCCCGCTCCGCGATGTCGGCGATCGTGCCGGTGCCGTCGTAGAAGTTCGTGTTGTACCAGCCCAGCGAGTGGTTGATGATCCGGATGCCGTGGTCCAGGCAGTAGGTCACCGCTTGGTCGAGGTCGACCTCGTCGGCGATCTTGATGAGGGTCAGCTGTGCACCGGGTGCGACCTCGTGCACGATCTCCGCGACCGCCGTCCCGTGCGTGATGCCGCTCGTCAGACCGGTCCCCGTGAGATCGACCTGCTGCACCGACCCCGGCAGGTCGCCGCGCGCCTGTGCCGCGGAAAGCCCAGAGAAGCCCATGTCGATGACCGCCACCTGCACGCCGCTACCGGTGATCCCTGCCGTGTGGAACGCAGCCGCACCGATCGCCGCCACCCCCTGGCCGGTCACCGCGAGCGGGTAGGGGATGTACGGCGGGCGGATGAACGAGATCCCGGCAAGCTGCGTCGCGAGGCTCGCCAGCTGCGACAGCGGGACACTCACCTTGATGAGCTGCGTCGACGCCTCGATCGCCGTCCGGCTGACCCCAAGTGTGGACAGCGCGGCGACGTTCGCCGAGCTCGCCCGGCCAGTCTGCGGCTTCAGGACGACGGTCACCGTGGAGGTCGTGCTGGAGAACGGGATCCCGAACGTCTTCGCCAGGCCGCCGAGCGCGGCCTGCGCGGAGGCCGGGAGCTTCGCCATCAGGTCGACCGCCATCGGCCCCACGATCGGCCCCACCGTCGCCCGAACCGCGCCCAGCAGGCTCTCCAGGGAACCGTCGAGCTTCGGGTTGTGCTGGGAGGCCTCGATCTTGGTGGTCGCAAAGGAGGAGATGACCGCCTCCGGGCTGACCTTCGACGGCTCCACGACCGCTCCCTCCGCGGCCCGCCCGGCCAAGACGAGGAACTCCCCCACCGCCTGACGGTCGTCCGGCCACGAGAGGACCGCGACGAACCAGTCGGGGGCAAACGGGAGCCATACGCCGACCGGCCGGCCGTCGATCCGTGCCAGGGAGACGCCCTCCTGTGCGAGCTGTCGCTCGAGATCGCCGAGATCCGCGAGGTAGCGGCCGAGGTTGGTCCCCCAGTCCTTGTGCACCATCACCAGGTTAAGCTTCCCGGAGCGCGTGATCCCCTGGAGGACCACCTGTTGGGCCAGGCTGCTTGCGGGATACGGATGCAGCGTGACCGCCAGACCGGTCTGTCCTCCAAACCGGTCCACAACGGAATCCCACGCATCCCGCGTCGCCTGATCGATCCCCACCGTGAACGCGCCCTGCGCGAGGACGGGAACCCCAACCAACGCCACAAGAAGCAAGAGCACCCCGACACGGTTCATGGTCCCCCCTCTCTCGTTAGGCGCCGGCCGGATGCGGCTGGTACGGCGGCCGGACGTAGCCGATGTCGCTCGACCGTGCCAGTCCCACGAGTTTCTCGATCGGGAGGAGGAGCTTCGCCAGCGCGTCGGTCTCGCTCTCGACGTAGGCCGTATACGCCTCGGGGATCGTGCCGCCGGGAAGCTTCTCCGCAACGACCTCCACCCGCAGACCGACCCGCGTCAGGCCCTTGGCCTTCGCATAGGAGAACCAGTCCGGGGCGACGCTCAGGGCGTATAGGCTCGAGTCGATCGCCACCCCCTCGGGGGGAGCCGGGTCCTTCTGCGTGACCTTGGAAAACGCGGCAAAGGACGTCAAGCCCACCTCGCTTCCGACGATGCCCAAGTCCTGTAGCGAGGCGAGGACCGTCGCCAGGGTCTGTCCCTGCGGGAGATCGTCATGCGGATCGAGGACGAGCGCATACCCGGCCTCGCCCGGGCGCACGGTGAAGTCGATCGCGTCCCCCTTCACGCGGAGCAGGAACGCTGCGCCGTCGACGTAGAGCAGCGAGGATGCGGCGAGCAGCGCCTCCTCCGACTCCTGGGTAGACACGGTCCCACGGTAGGCGGTCACCGCTTGGCCGTCCCGCACGATCACGGTGAACCCCTTTGCCTGCGCCGACTGGACCAGCGAGGGGATCGGCAGGTCGATCGTCCCGATCGAGAAGAGGTAGTAATCGGTCTTCAGGAGCAGCGCCCCCTCGCCCATCGCGGTCGCTCCCAGGAAGAAGACGGCGATCAAGAGCACCGCCATCACCCCAACGCCTCTTAGCCCAGTAATTCCCATCGCAGACCTCCTTTACGGTTCAAAGTGAGTCACTCCAAGGTACACCAACAGTGGTGGGAAGTTTCGCAGCAGACCGCACGGGAGGCCGTTGCAGAACGCAAGGAGGCCGCGAGGCGCCGCCGGTTTCGTGGGCCGCGTCTGCGCGGCGGAAGGTCACCGGACCGGAACTGCCATCTTGGGAACGAGATGAGGCAGGATCAGCGGGTCGCGTGGATCACCAGCCGGTCGAACGGCTCAGGGGAAAGCGGGAGCGTCTTCGCCCCCTCCACCTTTGCCACGGGGATCATCTCGATCGTCACCGTGTCCCCGTCGATCGTGACCCGCATGTAGTGCAGCTCGCTGACCCGCTTCACCGAGCCGGGGATCGGCGTCGCGAGAAAGCCGCCGAGCGGCGCACCGCCCCCGCCAGTCACGATGTAGTTCACCCCATCCTCGACCAGGCGCTCGTACTGGTGGCTGTGGCCGCAGAAGACCACGTTCACCCCGTATTCGACGAAGATCGGCTGCCAGATCGCCCGCAGGCCCGTGTTGCCGGGCGCATACTCGGTGTCCGAGGAGAAGAGCGGATGGTGGAAGAAGACGAAGATGAACCGCTCGCCCCGCGCCCGCGCCGCAGCGAGGTCCGCCTTGAGCCACGCCACCTGCTCACGCATCCGGGCGAACCCATTCGGAAGGGTGAGCACGTTTGAATCGAGCCCCACGAGGTGCACGACCCCGTAATCGAGGTTCCACCATTCCTTATTTTGCTCCCCGCTGCCCGGGGGCAGCACGAACCCCGCGTAGTACTGCGGGGAGTTCTGCTCGTGATTCCCGAGCACGGTGAGGTACGGCGCGTCCTTCGCCAGGGGGGCGATCGCCGGGAAGTAGTTCCGATCCCACAGGACGTCCACGCCGCCAAACTCCACGAGATCACCGACCTCGACGACAAACCGCGGCTGGTCCTTGACCATCGCCGCCACCACGAGGTCGTGACGCGTCGGGTACGTGCGGGTGTCCCCGTACACGGTGAACGTGAAGTGGTCGAGGCTGGGCGCGGCGGTGGAGAACCGCCCGACCGGGCTCCGCGTCGCGACCCTCCCGGAGCCGTCCACGAGGTCCACCCGGTAGGCGTAGGCCGTGTCCGGCGACAGGCCGGAGAGCGACGTGTGATAGACGTCATCCGGTGAGCCGGCCGTGGCCGCCACGGACTGGGTCTGCGCGAACCGGCCCGTCTTGTCGAACTGCGCCGCGGTCGCGTAGCGGACGACCGCCGCGAGCGGCTGCGTCGTCTTCCAGCTGATGGCGATCGTCGTCGCGGGGTCCCCGGGAAGCCCAAGATAAGGGCTGCGGACGAACCCCGCTCCCGCGCCCCAGGCCACCGCAGAGGCGAAGGACAGGGCGACCAGGACGAGGAGTCCTACCCGTCTTGTCACGCTTTGCATGAGCACCTCCTGCCTTGACTCACTTGTAGAAGACCCACCGCCGGCTCAACCACATCTGGATCAGGGTGATCGAGAAGATGAGGACGAAGAGGATGTTCGCCACCGCCGAGGCCTCGCCCATGTGATACTCGCCCCAGGCGGTGTTGTAGAAGTAGATCATGACTGTCATCGCGCTGTGCAGCGGTCCCCCGCCGCGGTTGGTCCACAGGACATAGATCTGGTTGAAGATCTTGAACGACCCAATGATGGAGATGATGAAGATGAAGAACGTGGTCGGCGACAGGAGCGGCAGCGTGATGCGGCGGAACCGGTTCCACGCTGAGGCGCCATCGACCTGCGCCGCCTCGTAGTAGGTGCGGTCGATCCCCTGCAGCCCGGCGAGGAAGATCACCACGTCGAAACCGAGGAACTGCCAGATGCCGAGCAGGATCACCGCGGGCATGGTGTAGGCCGGCGAGTTCAACCAGTCGATGAGCTGGACGTGGAAGAGGTGCTGCAGGAAGTAATTCAGAAGACCGTAGTCCCGATCATAGATCCAGTAGAAGACCATCGTCGCCGCGACCGCCGGCGTGACGTACGGAAGGAAGAAGGCGGTGCGGAAGAAGCCTCGACCGCGCAGCTTGCTGTTGAGAAGGATCGCGATGAGAAGTGCGAGCCCCATCTCGGGGAGGACGCTTCCCAGGACGTAGTAGACGGTGTGCCACACCGAGGCCCAGAAGAGCGGGTCGTGGAAGACGGTCACGTAGTTTCCGAACCCCACGAACTGCTTCACGGGGTTGATGAAGTCCCACCGGTAGAAGCTGATGAAGAACGCGCGGACGAACGGGTAGAACGTGAACAACCCCAGGACGAAGAAGGCGGGAAGCAGGTAGAGATAGGCCTGGCCAGTGTCCCGCCAGAACTGCCTGCGCCGGTAGCGCTCCCACCTCACCCACAGGGTCCGTTTACGCATCGTCGGTTAAGAAAAGCCGGGGGGGAGGGGACCCTCCCCCCGGTGTCCGGTCTAGGAGCCCAGGTACTGCTTGTCGATCGTCTGGGCCGCCGCATCCAGGGCTGTCTTCGGATCGGCCTTGCCGAGCATGACCTGCTCGAAGGCGGTCTCGATCTCCTGGCGGATGTTGTAGAGGTTCTTCTGGTTCGGGTAGACGAACCACTGGCTCATCATCTGCACCGGCGCCTCGTACGTAGGATTCTTGGCGACGAAGTCCGTCCACTGCGGGTCGGTGATGTCCGACTTCAGGATCGGCACGTAGCCGGTCTCCTCCGCCCACTGCAGGGTCGCCTTCTTCGACAGGAGGAAGTCGATGAACTGCAGGGCGGCATCGCGCTGCGCCTGGGTCGTCCCGAGCTGGAAGACGCCGATGTTCGTCCCCTGGAGGATCGATCCGCCGTTCGCCGGGCCGGCCGGCAGCGCGGCGGTCGCCCAGCCGTGGTGTCCCTTGCTGCCGCTCGCCACGAACGACATCCCAGCCGAGGAGCCGATGTACATCGCGACCTTGCCGCTCCCGAACGGACCGGAAAGGTACTGCGACTGGTACAGGCTGTAGGGCTTCAGCTGCAGGAGGTAGTTCATCGCCTGGATCCCTGCATCACTGTTGATCGTGCACTGCGTCCAGTCGGAGTTGAAGATCGTTCCGCCCGCCTGGTGGAAGAACTCGATGTAGAACTCGGTATAGGGCCGGATCCCGAACCCGTACTGGTCGGGGGTCCCGTCCCCGTTGGTATCCACAGTCAGCCTCTTGGCGTCCTGAAGGAGCTCGTCCCAAGTGGTCGGCGGGGTCTTCAAGAGGTCCGTGTTGTAGAACAGGATCATCGCCGACTTGTTGAAGGGAACCGTCATCATGACCTGCTTGCCGTTGACCGCGAACGTGTTGTCGCCGATCAGCGCCTGCGGCAGATCGTCGAGTATCGACTGCGGAATCAAAGTCCCGAGCGGCTCGAGCGCGTTGGCCTCGAGGTACTTCATCGTGTCATCCTCGTACATCTGCGCCATGACCGGCGGGTTCCCCGCGGCGGTGGCCGCGAGGAGCTTCGTCGCCAGGTCCCCGTAGCCGCCTTGGTAGACGAGCGTGATCTGGATGTCCGGATGGTTCTGCATGAACTCGTTCGCCAGCGCCTTCAGGGTGTCCTGATTGACGCTCGACATCGCGTGCCAGAACGTGACGTTCACCTTGGCCGCAGCGGTCACGCCCACCGCGAACCCGAGTCCCAGTAAACCGACGATCAAGATTGCACACAACCCTCGCTTCAACAACTTGCTCACCTCCATGAAGGTCAAGCCTTGGTCTCAATCCTCTCTCACCCTCCGACCTTCTCTCTTGGCTCTACGGGTCACCTCCTCCTCTACTGCTTCAGCCCACTGCGTGCCACGGCTTCGACGAACTGCTTCTGAGCGAAGAAGAACAGGATCAGGATCGGCAGGATGGCGAGCGTCGACGCCGCCATCAGCTGCCCGTAGTTCGTCCCGGCCTCCGACTGGAAGTAGGACAGCCCCACGGGGACCGTCCGCATGTCCGGGCTGTTGGTCATGATCAGAACCCAAAGAAAGGCGTTCCACGTGCCGATGAACTTGAGCAGCGCAACGGTAGTGATCCCCGGCCGGGAGAGCGGGACCATCACCCGCCACAGGAAACGGAACCGGCCGCAGCCGTCGATCCGCGCCGCGTCCCACAGGTCATCGGGCAGCGTCAGGAAGTACTGTCGCAAAAGGAAGATCCCGAAGACCGACACGATCCACGGCACGATCAGCGCAGGGTACTTGTCGATCCAGTGGAGCCTCGTCATCGTGATGTAGTTGGGGACCAAGAGCATCTCTCCGGGGATCATCAGCGTCCCCAAAAACGCGATGAAGATCACGTTCCTGCCGAAGAAGTCCATCTTCGCGAAGGCGTAGGCCGCGAGCACGGTACACAACACCTCGCCGATCGTGGTCACGATGGCGAGGAAGAAGCTGTTCAAGAAGTAGCGGCCGAACGGAGCGGCGTTCCACGCCTCGACGTAGTTCTGCCAGCGGAAGACGGACGGGATCCACCTCGGCGGCATCGTCAGCACCTCGTTCGCCGGCTTGAGTGAGGTGGAAATCATCCACAGAAAGGGAAGTAACATCACGAGCGATCCCGCAAGAAGGAAGAGGTAGATCAGCAGACGATACAGCCGCTCGTGGAGATGAGCCCCCTCCACAAGATATCCGGATCTCAAGCTTCCTCCTCGTCTTGCGACTTAATACATTGTACCAGCGCTTGCCAGGCCGATCAATGGACCAACGAGCCCTGCAGAGGCTTCCTGGCTTGCCCTCTGCGCTCCCCTTGCTGATAATGGCGCCCAGGAGAGGAGGTCGCGGTGGCGCGCACACGGCAGGGACGTCTGGAAGTGATTACCGGCGGCATGTTCTCGGGGAAGACCGAGGAGCTGATCCGCCGGTTGGAGCGGGTGCGGATCGCACGCGGACGGCTTCTCCTCTTCAAGCCGACGATCGACAACCGCTACAGCGAGCGGGCGGTGGTCACCCACTACGGCCGCGAGTTCGAGGCACACCTCCTCAATCCGGGGAGCGAGACGATTCCTGCGCTCACGGAGACCGTCAGGGCGGACAGGCTGCACGCCGCGTCCGTCGTCGCCTTCGACGAGGGCAACTTCTTCTCCGAGCGGCTGCCCGCCCTCTGTGAGTCGCTCGTCGCCGCGGGCAAGCGGGTGATCGTCGCTGGCCTGGATCTCACTTTTGCTGCGGCGCCGTTCGGGCCGATGCCAACCCTGATGGCGCTTGCCGACGAAGTGGTCAAGCTCCACGCGGTCTGCGTCCGCTGCGGCGGGGTCGCCAGCCGCAGCCAACGCCTCATCGACGGGAGGCCGGCCCCCACGGACGATCCGGTGATCAAGATCGGCGGGCTCGACAGCTACGAGGCCCGCTGCCGGGACTGCTATGAGCGAGGATAGCCCCAAGATCGCACCGATGGCCGTCGAGGCCCTGATGCGGGTGAGCGGGCTCGTGAAACACTACGGCACTGTTCGGGCCGTGGATGGGATCGGCTTTTCGATCCCGAAGGCAAGCGTCTTCACGCTACTCGGGCCGAACGGCGCCGGCAAGACGACCACCCTGGAGATCCTCGAGGGGATCCGCGACCCGGACGAGGGGGAGATCGAGGTCTTCGGCACGCGTCTGCGGCGGGTCACCCGGGACGTGAAGGAGCGGATGGGTGTCCTCCTCCAGGAGGCGAACTTCGAGCCGTACCTCCGCGTGCGCGAGGTGGTCGGCCTCTTCTGCTCGTTCTTCACCACCCACCTCCCCACCGGGGAGATCCTCGATCGGGTCGCGCTCGTGGAGAAGGCGAACGCCTACGTGAAGACGCTCTCCGGTGGCCAGCGGCAGCGGCTCGCCGTGGGGATCGCCCTCGTGAACGACCCCGACCTCGTCTTCCTCGACGAACCGACGACCGGGCTGGATCCCCAGGCGCGGCGCAACATCTGGTCGATCATCACCGACCTCAAGGGCGAGGGCAAGACGATCATCCTCACGACTCACTACATGGAGGAAGCCGAGGCACTTTCCGACCACGTGTGCATCATGGACCACGGGCGGATCATCGCCGAGGGCACCCCCCGTGAGCTGGCCGCCCGGCTCGGTCAGGAAACGATCATCGAGTTCACCGCCGGCGACCTGGACGCGCCAGCGCTCGAACCGATCGCGAGCCGCTGCAAGAGCGTGCACCAGGACGGGGAGTTGATCACTGTCGAGACCGAGGAACTCGTCCCGGCGATGGAGGCGCTCCTTTCCTGGGCCAAGGACCGTGGAACCCCGCTCTCCAACCTGATCGTGCGGCAGCCGAACCTCGAGGACGTCTTCCTCTCCCTCACGGGAAGGAGGCTGCGGGAGTGAAGGAGATCCTGTTGATCGCCCGAGCCCAGGTAATCACCGCCCTGCGCGAACGGGTGAGCCTGTTCTGGTTTCTCATCTTCCCCGTATTCCTCTTCATCGTCCTCGACCTGATCTTCACCAACGTCGGGCAACAGGGGCAGATGAACTTCTCCATCGCCCTAGTCAACGAGGACACGGCATCGGCCGGCGCGCCGACCGACTTCGCAGGGATCGTGGCCGGGGCCTTCGAGCAGGCGGGGACGAAACCGTCGGGAAACGGGCAGCCGTTGTTCCACCTGATCGCCCCCAGGGCGGGAGAGACGGACGCCGCGTTCATCGCCCGTGAGCAGGACGCCGTCCGGCTCGGCCGCCTGTCCGCGCTCATCATCATCCCCGCGGGCTTCAACCGGTCGCTCCTCGCCCGCCTCGCCGACCCCAGCGCCCCGCAGGCGGCGGTCGCCGTCTACCAGAACAAGGGGAACACCGGCTCGGAGATGGCCGCGGCGATCATCGGGCAGATGGTCGCCGGGATCGACCGGGAGATCCTCACCCGCACCGGGAAATACAGCGACGAGAAGGCGGTCCCGGTGACCACGAGCTGGGCCGGGGGAGGCACCGGCCAGGTCTCCTACACGGACTTCATCCTGCCGGGGATCATCCTGATGGGGTTCTTCGTCACCGGCCTGTTCGGCGTGCCGGGCTCGATCCTCTACGCGCGGGACCAGCGGGTCCTGCGCAGCTACTGGGTGACCCCGCTGACGGTGCCCCGCTACCTCGCGGGGTTCTCCCTGGGGCAGCTCGCCCTGTGTCTGCTCCAGTTCCTCATCCTGTTCCTGCTCGGGCGGCTCGCGTTCGGGGCCTCGGTCCGGTTCGCGCAGCCGATCCCTGCCCTGTACCTTCTGCTCGCCGCGGTCACCTTCCTCGCCTTCGGGTTCCTCATCGCGGCGATCGCCAAGACGGCCGACGCGGGGATGGCGATCGCGAACGTGCTCAACATCCCGATGATGTTCCTCGGCGGCCTGTTCTTTCCGACCGGCGGCCTGCCGCTCGTCCTGCGGGCGATCGTGTGGGTCAACCCGATCACCTACCTTGCGGAAGGGCTGCGGGCAGGCCTGGGCGTCCAGACCGGAACCCTGCCCGGGCCGCTGACCTTCGCCGTCCCGGCCGTGTGGATCGCGGTCTGCGTCCTGGTCGCGACCCGGCGGCTGCGATGGGACGTGGCGCGATGAGAGCCTTCCGCGCGCTCCTGCACATTGAGATCGTGACCCTGCTGCGGGACAAGGCGACCCTGACGTTCACCTTCCTCTTCCCGGTCCTGTTCATCCTCGTCTTCGGCTTCCTGATGCGGGGGGTCGGCGGCACCGGAAGCGCCCACATCGGCCTGTTCGTTCCCACGGGCATCTCGAGCGGGGCGCTCGACGCGGTGATCTCCCAGGCTGGCTCGATCGCGGTCACGCAGTACGACAGCCGCTCGGGTCTCGAAGCCGCGCTCGCCGGGCACAAGGTCGACTTCGGCTTGGTCTGGAACGGGGAGCACCTGGAATTCATCTACGACCCCACGCGCGTCCAGGACAACTACACCTTCCAGGAGATGGCCCAGGGGGTCGCCTCGGCGTTCAACCTGCGCCACCAAGGCCTCTCCCCGGGAGTGGAGGCCACGGCCGTGAATGTCGGAAAGAAGGAGGCCGGCAACTGGATCAACCTCGTCGTTCCCGGCATCCTCGCCTTCTCCATCCTCGCCACGGGCCTTCTCGCCGTCTCCGGGCACCTCACCGCGATGAAGGAACGGAGGCTGCTCGACCGCCTGGTCGTCACCCCGATGCGCCCGGTCGCGCTCCTGTCCGCGATCGCGGTCGTGCGCGTGATCGTCGTGTACGTCTCCACCCTCATCACGCTGTGGATCGCCACGGCGGTCCTCCACCTGACGTTCACCGTCGATTGGCTCTACTACTCGATCTTCGTCATCGTCGCGACCCTCGGGATGATGGGTCTCGGCACGGTGATCGCGCTTCTCGTCACGAAACCGTCGAGCGCCGGGCACCTGGCGAGCATCCTCACGATGGTCATGATGTTCCTCTCCGGGATTTACTTTCCGGTCGAGATCATGCCCTCCTACCTGCGCGCCGTGTCCCAGGCCCTGCCGCTCACCTACATGGCGAGCGCGATGCGGTTCGCCACCGGTGTGTCGGACATGAGCCTCGCGCGCTTCTGGGGGATCACGTCCAGCCTGCTCGCCCTGGCGGTCGTCCTGTTCCCGTTTCTCGCCCGCTACGTCGTCCGCGCCGATCGAACCTGACCCGACCCTTCCGTAGGGCGCTAGCGATCGGCCTTCTCGGCCACTATAATCGGGCCACCAGGAGGTGGGTCCGATGGAACTGCACAACACCCTCACCGGCAGGAAAGAGACGTTCGCGCCGCTCGACGGCAAGACGGTGAGGATGTACGTCTGCGGTCCCACCGTCTACGACCACCTGCACATCGGAAACCTCCGCCCGCTGATCGTCTTCGACGCGTTGCGCCGGTACATGGAACGGTTCAAGGGCTGGGAGGTCCAGTTCGTGCAGAACATCACCGACCTCGATGACAAGCTGATCGCCCGCGCCGCGGAGACCGGCGTCTCGGTGGAGGCGCTCGCCGAGCGCTACACCGATGCCTACTTCTCGCTTCTCCACGCCCTGCGCATCGAGGAGCCGACCCAGAGCCCGCGCGCCACCAATCACGTCGCCGGGATGATTGCCCTGATTCAGACCCTGGTCGACAAGGGATACGCCTACGCGCGAGACGGGGACGTCTATTTCCGGGTCGCCGCGTTCCCGGACTACGGCAAGCTCTCCGGCCGGCGCACGCAGGATCAGGAGGTCGGCGCGCGGATCGCCGCCTCGGAGATCAAGGAGGATCCCCTGGACTTCACGCTGTGGAAGGCGGCCAAGCCCGGGGAGCCGAAGTGGGACTCCCCGTGGGGCGAGGGCAGGCCGGGCTGGCACACCGAGTGCGTCGTCCTGTCGCGGGAGTACCTCGGCGAGACGCTCGACATCCACGCCGGGGGAAGCGACCTCATCTTCCCGCACCACGAAAACGAGATCGCGCAGGCTGAGGCCGCCGGCGCGGTGCCGTTCTCCCGCTTCTGGCTCCACAATGGCCTCCTCACCTTCTCCGGCGACAAGATGTCGAAGTCCTTGGGCAACTTCGCCTACGCCCGCGAGATCCTCGAGCGGTTCGGCGCCGAGACCGTCCGCTACTTCTACCTCTCCCGGCACTACAGAAAGCCGCTCGACTACTCCCAGGAAGGGCTCGCCGAGGCGGAAAGGGCCCTCTCCCGTGTGCGGACGATGATCGACGAGATCACCTCCGAGCCCGCCTCGGACACAGCCGCCCCTCTCGGCCGTGACGGCCGGGCGTTCCTCGCCTCGCTCGAGGCGGACCGGGAGCGGTACCTCACGGCGATGGACGACGACCTGAACACCGTCGGCGCGATCGGCCTCATTCAGGAGATCGTCTCCGAGACGAACCGCTTCCGCGCCGCCGCCCCCCCCGAAGACCGTCCCGCCCTGAAGGAAGCGATCGCGCTCGTGCGCGACCTCGGATCCCCGCTCGGCCTCTTCCAGGAGACGACCGCCGGTCCCGCAGGCCTCGAGGACGACCTCCTGCGCCTGCTCATCGACCTGCGGGCCGCCCTGAGGGAGAGGAAGGAGTTCGCGCTTGCCGACGAGATCCGCGATCGGCTGCAGGCACTCGGGGTCCTTCTTAAGGACACCGCCCAGGGGACGATCTGGACCCACAACAGGACGTCCTGAATGAGCTAGGGCACCGCCCTAGCCGGAACCGTCCGCAGGCCCTGTGCGGGCCGCCGGGATCCCCCGCTGCTCGTTGGCGAAGAGCAGGGCGATCAGCCCGAGGACGAGGAAGGCGGCGATGGAGAGGACGGCCAGCCGCTGCCCGGACTGCTCGGCGAGCGCCGCGGCCTGGCCCTGTGCCTGGTACCCGAGCGCGGCGCGGGCGGCGATGAACCCGAACACCGCCGGGCCGATGAACGACGAGGTGCGCCTGACCACGGCGAAGAACCCATAGAACTCGGCGGCCTTGCCCGGTAGTGATGAAAGCCTCGGTTCCTTCGCGACTGCATCGGTGCTGGCGGGGTGTTGGCCGTTCCGAGATTACATACCAATTGACACCACTTCGTCGTTCAACCGCACCCGTCTCTGCTGAGGCAGTAGCCGGACCTGCATAACGCCCCGCTGGAAGGGCCGAAAGGAAATTACGGTCGATGAATCCTCTAGCCTGAACTTCCCGAGGTGACAACAGCGGAAAGGGCGATGCTGTCAGGTTTT
>CAZBWD010000003.1:2947-24207 GCA_964495585.1 uncultured Thermotogae bacterium | reverse complement strand
GTCCCCAATCCGTTGGCTGGCCTGCCGTTATCGGACGATCTCCAGTGTTGCGCGCAAGCGCGCACACCAGTCGCGCATGATCGCGACGGCTCCCAGAGCGTCCTTCTCCGAGGCCGCCTCGCCAGGATAGCGAAGCTCAACCGCGAAAATGGACAACTTCTCCAATGAAGGGACCACCGCTTCCCAGTCTGAGTGCTCTGCAAGAAGGGGCTTCACAAGGGTTGGGAGATCGTGCGACTTGTGGAATGGGATGCGTTGTCGCTGAAGCGCTGTCTTCAAGTACTTCTCCACCGCTTGTTGTGCATGAAAACACACCGCATCTCAATTCGGGCCGTCCGTGACAATCGACTCGCGCTGTGCGGTGCGGAAGCCTCCTTCAGCTTTGTCTACCCACTCACGAATGAGATCGTTCATACAGCTCCTTGCCGTTCTCTACGATCTCCTTGAGAAAGGGATCACCCAGGTCGATCCGCCGATGCACCTCAGAGGGGCGGCGCACCAAGAGGTCGAGAGGAAACGGGCTCCTTGCGGATCGGCGAATCTCATACGCCTTGTCCACCGGCCGACCGTCGAACTCCATCACCACAAGAAGATCCACATCGCTATCGGGACTTGGGTCGCCGTAGGCGTGGGATCCGAACAGGATGATCCTCTCAGGATCGAACTTGGCGGCAATCTCACGGCAGTACGCCTTGATCACACCTAAAGGGATCGTTGCTTGGGGCGTCTCGTGGCCGTCCGTCTTACGCGCCTCGGACATCATGCATTCCTCCGGTTCCTGAAGGCGTGGAAGGCACTTGGGCCTTTCTCTACACCTATGCGACTTCCGATAGACAGGATCTTTCTGTCCTACGGCTCTGTCAAGTGCGGTTCGGGGATCCGAGTGCGTGGAGTTCGGTGTATAGCGCTGGAGAAGCTTCCAGCGTGCACCAAGTCCGTGGAATCTGTTAGGTTCGTTGGGTTGCAGGAAGAGTCAGGAGTCGAATGACAGGAGTCGGCAGTCAGGAGTTGGCAGTCGACAGTTGGCAGCCGGCAAGGATCAGGGAGTATGGGGTAAGGGAAGGCGGTCGGCTCGAAACCACTCACTACCTACTACGCACCAAGTCCTACCGACCACGAACTACTCACTACCTCCCACGCACCGTGAACGGCGAACTACACAGCAATCCCCTACACAAGCCATGTGTTTGCGAGCGTCCACACTCCCAGCGTCAATACCAGGACTCCCAGCCCTATCCTCGCCTTCCTCTCCGACCTGAAGCGTGCCGTGATCTGCGGGCCAACGATCGCGCCGATGACAGCTCCTGCACCCAAGAAAATGATGAGGTTCCAAGTCGACATTTCGTTCCTCAACAGGTAGACAAGGAATCCCGCAACGCAGATTGGTGCTTCCGCTAGTGTGGTCGCCCCTATCGCGCTCTTGCTTTCCCTGCCCGAGATCAGCTGGCCAGCCGTCACCACCGGGCCGAACCCGCCGCCCGACAGCCCCTAGTTGAAGGCGGTCAACGCCCCCTATTCCCAGTACTTTCTTCCACGAGAATCGAAAGGTGCCCCTCGAGACAAGCACAACTCCCATCGCAAGGACCAAGACTCCGAGTACGTGCTGAGCGCGGCCTTGGGGATGCTCGTCGCCACATAGGCGGCAATGACAGACGCCAAGATACCAAGGGAGGAGACGACAAGCACAACCTTGGAATCTCTGGCCAATCGCCCTCTTGAGGCTCGTTATGAACGATTCACCTCCTCGTCTCTTGATGGCCGCGTTATCGATGCTGAAGTCCGCGTTGCGCAGGCGCTGGTGTCCAACAGGGGCAACAACCCCCGCTACCGCCTGCGTCAGCAAGATGGACGGGACCACCACAAGCGGATCGTAGCCAGCTATGATCAGCACGGGGGAGAGAATCGTTCCGTAGAGCATCCCAAGCGACGCATCGAGAAGCTCGGCTCCAAGTCCAGCCGCAATCAACAGGATCAGCTCCATACTGGATCTCCCCTCCATCTGCCACTATGTCGGCAGTTGTGACCCGGTGTCCGCTGATTGCCTAGCCATGTGCGCGCAGGCGCTCTCGGGCGCATATCGCACTCCATATGGAGTACAATTACTGTACTATCAACCGCCGTATTTCACAAATGGACTTGTGTCTCGTCGGAACAAGCACTATACTCCGATTGGACTATGAATGCCGATCGCGTGACGCTGAAGATACCAAGGCCGCTCTACGAGAAGCTCAAGCGTGTGATCGAGGGATCGAGCTACCGGAGCGTGAACGAGTTCGTCGTGTACGTGCTGCGCGATTTGCTCGCCGAGCAACCACAGTCGCCCGACGCCGGTCTGACCGAGAAGGAAGTCGCGATTATCCGCGAGCGGCTCCGGAAGCTGGGGTATCTCTAATGTCAGTCGGGAGTCACCAGTCGACAGTTCTCAGTCAAAGGCCAAGAGCCAAAGCATGAGCCGGCAGCCGGGAGATAGAAGCCCCAAGCCAATGGCCAGAAAGGCGCTTCGGGCCAAGAGCAGAAGGCGTACGTAGAGACCAGGCTACGAGCATGATGAGCAGTATTCAAAGGTTCGAGGACATAGAGGCCTGGAAGCAAGGAAGAGAACTCACGAAGAGCATCTACACACTGACCGGCAAAGGAGAATTCGCTAGGGAGTTTGGCTTGAGACATCAGATAAGGCGTGCAGCCTTGTCCGTCATAAGCAACATCGCGGAAGGGTTCTCCCGACAAACGGACAAGGAATTCCTCCAGTTCCTATATGTAGCCAAGGGATCAACGTCCGAGGTGCAGAGTCAACTCTACGTTGCCTTGGACTTGTGCTACATAAGCCGAGAGGAGTTCGACGGCCTCTATAAGCAAGCTGACGAAGTCGGGAAGCTGATCTTCGGCTTCATCCGTTATCTGAGAGAACAACCCTGATATTCGGGAACTCCGCCTTGTCGCCAATGATTGATGCTTCTTGGCTGCAGACTGATGGCTGCAGACTGGCAACTGACACCTAAGCAAGGAGGCACATCGTGCACAAGGGATTCGTGGTTTGGTTCACCGGTCTGCCCGCATCGGGAAAGACGACGCTCGCCAAGGCGCTCGAGAAGGATCTCGTCGCGCGGGGGATGAAGAACGTCCAGCGGCTCGACGGGGACGTCGTCCGCCAGGACCTCACGCGAGATCTGGGGTTCTCCAAGGAGGACCGGGACGAGAACATCCGCCGGATCACGTTCGTGGCGGAGCTTCTGTCCAACAACGGCGTGGCGACGACGTGCTCGTTCATCTCGCCCTATCGAGACGCGCGTACCACGGCCCGCGCCCGCTGCCGGAACTTCATCGAGGTCTACGTGGAATGCCCGCTCGAGACGTTGATCGAGCGCGATCCCAAGGGGCTCTACAAGAAGGCGCTCTCCGGCGAGATCACCGGGTTCACCGGCGTCGATGATCCCTACGAGCCGCCCGAATCCCCGGAGGTGGTCGTCCACACCGGGGCCGAGACGGTCGAGGAGTCGACGCGGAAGATCCTCACCCACCTCGAGAGAGTGGGACTGATCGACGGCTCCGAAGACCGCACTGCCACAGTCTCCGCGCCGACTGAGCTCGTCGACCGCCTCGTCGAGCATCCGGAGAACCTGCCCCAACCCAACGGGCCCGCGGTGACGCTCTCCGACGCATTGCTTTGCGAGCTCGACGCGATCGGATGCGGCCTGTACACGCCGCTCACGGGGTTCATGACCCAGGTTCAATACGAGCGCGTCGTCGAGGCGATGCGGCTGCCCGATGGCGCGGTGTGGTCCCTCCCGATCGTCCTTCCCGTCCCACCCGCGCAGCTTGCCGAGATCCGCCACGGGATGGTCCTCGAACTCAAGGGCGAGGACGGGGTGACCTACGGGCTGCTCGAGGTGAAGGACGCCTACGAGCGGGATCTCGAGAAGGAAGCCACGGCGGTCTACGGGACAACCGATCGCGCCCACCCCGGCGTGGCGCGCCTGTTCTCCGAGCCGGCGTCGGTGGTCGGCGGGGACGTCCACGTGCTGCGGCGGGCGCCGCTTTGCACCGATCCCTTCCACCTCGACCCGGCCGAGACACGCAAGGCGTTCGCCACGCGTGGGTGGAAGACGGTGGTCGCGTTCCAGACCCGCAATCCGATCCACCGCGCGCATGAGTACCTCCAGAAGTGCGCCCTGGAGACGGTCGACGGCCTGTTCATCAACCCGCTCGTCGGTGACACCAAGGAAGGGGACATCCCCGCCGAGGTCCGGATGCGGTGCTACGAGACCCTGCTCGCGGAGTACTACCCAACCGACCGGGTCCTGTTGGGGACTTTCCCGATCCCAATGCGCTACGCCGGGCCGCGCGAGGCGATCCACCACGCAATCTGCCGGCGCAACTACGGGTGCACGCACATCATCATCGGCCGTGACCATGCCGGTGTCGGTGACTACTACGGGACCTACGCCGCGCAGGAGGTCTTCGACCGGTTTGCGCCACGCGAGATCGGAATCACGCCCCTCAAGTTCGAGCACGCGTTCTACTGCACGCGCTGCGGCCAGATGGTAAGCCGCAAGACCTGCCCGCACGACAAGAACCATCACGTGTTCCTGTCCGGGACCAAGGTCCGCGCGCTGCTCGAGGAGGGAAAGGACCTCCCGCCCGAGTTTACCCGCCCCGAGGTCGCCGCGGTGTTGAAAGAAGCGTACCGCGGAGCGTCATAGGATATCGTTGGAGCCGCTCCGCAGTTCCTTGAGTTCGTAGGGTTCATCGGGTTGCGCAGTTGCAGGGGACAGCAGCCGGTTCGAGGTGCGAGCTTGAACCTATGGAGTTCGAGGTGCGAAGTTCGAGGTTGAAAGACAGTCGTCAGTCACCAGTCCTCAGTCGAGAGTCAAGAACCAGTAATGGGTGACGAGTGAACCGTGATGAGGAGGGCAAACGGCCAGTCGGTGGTCGCAAGTCGGCAGTTGACAGGCGGAACGAAGCTAGAGAATCAGGAGACTGCAGCTGGTAAGAGCCGGCAGGCGGAATTCCGCCGTTACGAAGCCCTTGACTCATTATAGCGTCGCGGCTTGTTCACGACGTTGCTGCTCAAGATGAGAAAAAGCAGTCGACAGTCCCTAGTCGAAGCAAAGCTGAAAGACCAAGACACAACGACCGCGAACAGCCGTCGGGGACCCCCGTGCAGCAGGGCCGCACGGGGCGGGCAAACCCTGACGCTACAGGTCGGGCCCATCGGTACCTCCGACATCGAACGTCGAACCTGACTTCGCGTTATCGAACGCCGGTCTACAACTCCAGCAGGATACGCAGCCGCGCCTCGACTTCCGCCATGGTGCTCTTGGAAACCGTGCCACACATCTCGACGAGGCGCACCTTGCTGATCGATCGGATGTCCTCGCACTTGATGAAGCTTCGTCGGTCGAGCCCTCCCTCCGGCGGATCAACTGGAACATGGAACGGAATGCCCTTGGCTCTCGACGTTAAGGGCACGATGACAACGAGCCCAGCCGGTCCGTGGTTGAAGAGATCAACCGAGGCGACAAGCCCAGGACGACGGCCCGCCTGTTCGTGCCCTTTTCCCGAAGATAGATCAACCATCCAGATCTCACTCCGGGACGGCTCAGCCACGGCTACGCCTCCAGATCATCAGGAAGAGTTGCTTCCCACTCTGCACGTTCTTCCAACTCCTCGGTCCAGGCACGCGCATCGGACCGGAGGGCGGCGTAGGCATCGTTGGCTTGCTTCAAGAAACGCGTTCGCTGATAGAGCTCGAGCGCTTCACCAACGAGCTCCTGCATCTTCTTCCCCGTCTCAGCAGAAAGACGTTGCAGAGCCTCTTTGTCCCTTGCCCTGATACGAACCATCGTGCTCGCCATTGCAGTCACCTCGACCGTTCTGTAAACAAATCAGTATACGGATTCGTGACGTATTAGGCAACAGGCCCGTGCGTTCGCTCTGCGAGGTCGGACGTTCAAGGTCGAACCCACGGAGTCCGATGTTCGAGGTCAAGAGCAGTCCTCAGTCGACGGGGACCCTGATGGAGGAAGCCTCCACAGCGTAGGCAAGCCCCGCCGCAACACCCGATCGGCCGCCCGCCGTCACAACCCAACCAACTCAAGAAACCCTACAAACCCCATAAACCCAAGGTCCTCAATCAACGCTCTTGTCAATCGCTGAGTGCCCTTTCCGCCAGTTCCAAGCGGAGGTGATGATGCCGCGCAGCACGGTGAAACGCGGTCCCCACCCGAGCTCCTTCCTCACACGGGACGGGTCGGCCACCAGTCGCGGTGGATCCCCGGCGCGGCGCTGCTCTTCGACCGCCTCGATCTCGCAACCGGTCACCCTCCGACACATCTCGATGACCTCACGCACCGAGTACCCGCGGCCGATTCCCAGGTTGTACGCGGTGCCTCCCGTCGGCTTCTTCAACGCCTCGAGCGCGAGGACGTGTGCCACGGCGAGGTCAGCCACGTGGACGTAGTCGCGGATGCAGGTCCCGTCCGGCGTGTCGTAGTCCGTGCCGAAGATCGAAACGCTCTCCCGCTTCCCAAGGGCAACATCAAGGACAATCGGGATCAGGTGGGTCTCGGGGTCATGATCCTCGCCGAGTTCACCGTGCAGGTCACACCCCGCGGCGTTGAAGTAGCGAAGGGCGACGTAACGCAGGCCGTACGCCTGGCTGTAGTCCTCGAGGACCTGCTCCATCATCCATTTCGTCCGGCCGTAGGGGTTCTTCGGGCGCTTGGGATGGTCCTCCGGAATGGGAATCACGTCCGGATCTCCGTACACCGCAGCACTTGAAGAGAAGATCATCCGCGAGACCCGGTGGTCACGCATCGCGCCCAGGAGGTTCAGTGTCCCAGTCACGTTGTTCTCGTAGTAGCGTTGCGGGTTGACGACGGAGTCCGGCACGCTGGCGAGCGCCGCGAAGTGCATCACTGCTTCGATCGAATAGTCATCGAACGCCTTTGCGAGCGCCTGGGGATCGAGCAGATCGGCCTGCACGAAGTCCTCCGCCAAGATCGCCTCGCGGTGCCCCTGGGAGAGGTTGTCGAGCACGACAACGTCATACCCCTGCCGCAGGAGCTCCTTCACGCAGTGGCTGCCCACGTATCCTGCTCCGCCAGTGACGAGAATGGCCATATCTCGGGACCAGCGCGTCGGAATGTCGGCCTCTCAAGAGGCCGGCCTTTCGTTCCGCCCGGTCCTTTCCCCCCTTTGTCTGAGGATACCGTTCTGATCCGCTTCCCCATTCTACGCCAGCGACGCGGACCGACACCACCCAAAAAAGGGGCAAGCTACTTTTGGGGCCTGTTCCCTTTTTCTTCGCGTGGGAGGCGACTACAATGCGCGACAACCACGAGGGAATGGGTGTGGGTGAGCCTGCGGTCTTGCCGCAGGAACCTGCTTGCGTAGCGCGTCGAGCCACGGAGGGACAACATGTCGATCGGGGCGCGAACGGTCGGAGCGGTGATCTAGTCGGTGGGTCTCTGGAGCCCTTTGTCGCTCGCGATCCTGGCCGCGGGTTTCTGCATGGCCTGGAACCTGGGGGCGAACGACCTCGCCAACGCAATGGCGACATCGGTCGGCAGCCGCGCCCTGCGGATCTGGCAGGCAACGGTGATCGCCGCTTTTCTCAACCTCGCGGGCGCGGTCGGCTTCGGGTCCCGCGTCACCCACACGGTGGCCAAGGGAATCGTCCCGATCGATCTCCTCCAGCCGCATGTTCTCACCCCGGGGGCCCTGGCGGTCCTCCTCTCGGCCGCGTTGTTCCTCGTCCTATCCACCCACTGGGGGCTTCCCGTGTCGACGACCCACGCGATCGTCGGGGCAATGACCGGTTTCGGGTTGGTGGCGGTCGGCGCGGAACACATCTCCTGGCCGGTCCTCGGCAAGATCACCGCCAGCTGGCTCGTCTCGCCGGTGCTCGGAGGGATCGTCGCCTACCTCATCTACCGCCTCTTCCGTGCGGGCATCCTCTCCCGGGTTGACGATGAGTCTCTCCCGAAGGTGGAACGGGCGTTCGCCCTTCTGCAGATCGCCTCGGCAAGCTACGTGGCGTTCGCCCACGGCTCAAACGACGTGGCAAACGCGATCGCCCCGCTCTCCGTCGTCTTCGGCTACACAAACCAGGCCACGCCACTGTGGCTTTTGTTGTTCGGCGGGGTAGGGATCGCGATCGGGACCGGAACGTGGGGCTACCGGGTGATGCGAACGGTGGGAACCGATATCACCAAGATCACCCCCGTGAGTGGCTTCTCCGCCGAGGTGGCCGCAGCAACATCAATCCTGTTCTTCTCGTCGCTGGGGGTCCCGATCTCCACGACCCATACGGTCGTCGGAGCGGTGATCGGGGTCGGCCTGGCCCACGGAATCGAGGCCTTGAACCTACGAACACTCCGTAATATCTTCCTCTCCTGGATCTTCACGGTCCCCGTCGCGGCGGGGGTGGCCGCCCTGCTGTTCGTGATCTTCCGCGGGGTCGGCCTGTAGGAGGTAAGGATGAGGACACCGATCGCGAAATTGCTGGCCCGCTCGCCTTTCCGGGCCTTGGAGCGCCACGCGGAGACAGTCTGCGCCACAGTGGAGGAGCTCGGCCGCGTCGTGCGGGCCTACGTGGCCAAGGAGAGTTACCCGATCGATGAGGTCTCGCGGCTCGAGCATGAGGCCGATGCCGTCAAGAGCGAAATCCGTGTGCACCTGCCGTCCGGCCTGCTCATGCCGGTCAACCGCTCGGACCTCCTGGAATTCCTCTGGCAGCAGGATGAGATCGCCGACTTCGCTCAGAGCACGGCGAAGATCCTCGCGCTCTTGCGTCCCGAGCTCCCCGAGGCGCTGGAGGAGGACTTGCTCGCGCTCTCTGGCAAGATGCTCGAGACCGCCGCGCAGTACATGGCGATGATCAAGGAGCTGGGCGACGTACTGGAGACGGCATTCGCCAAGCGGCAGATCGACGATGTCGTTGCACTGCTTTCCGAGGTCAACCGGCTGGAGCACGAGGCTGACGTGCTGGAGGGGAAAGCGATCGAGCGGATCTACCGCGCAGAACAGATGGGGGACTTCGCCCGCTACCACATGCTGCGGGTAATCTTCCAGATGGGCGAGGTGGTCGATCACATGGAAAACGCCGGCGGCCGCCTGCGGATCATGATCTCCCGCTGACAAGGGAGGGACGCTGCGGTGCACGCAGACCCGGCCAGTCTCAACCGGCAGGCTATTTCGGCGCGTGCAGAGCCTTCCACTCGCGCTGGAGCAGGCCGTAGAGCAAAAGGTCATAGCGCGCTCCATCCCGCTCACCGAACTCGCGGAATACCCCCTCGCGCTGGAATCCAGCCCGCTCGTAGAGTGCAATCGCGCGCTCGTTGTAGGCGACCACGCTAAGCGATAGGCGGTGGAGGTTCAATTCACCAAACGCGTAGGCCAAAGCCAGTTGCAGCGCCTCGGTCCCGTACCGCTTACCCCAGTGGGCCGGATCACCGATCCCAATGCCCAGCCACGCGCAACGGTTCGACCACTCGATCTCATAGAAGCCGAGCGTCCCGACCAGCTTGTCGTCCCCGATCGTTCGGATGCCGAGCAGGATCTCGTCGATCCCGGCATTGGACTTCGCCAGGTCCTCGGCGACCTGCTCGACCGATCGCGGCAGGGCAGTGTCCGTATCGTGCAGGCGGAGAAAGGTCGTATCCTCGCTCCACCGGGCAATCGTCGCCGCGTCGTCCTTCTGGATCGCGGCCAGCCGCACCTTCGTTCCCGCAAGCAGGTTTGATGTCATGTCTCCGTCCTTGAACGTTCATCCTCCCCCACTCAGTGGGGCAATGCAAAGGAGTATACCAGTGGCTCACGCGTGAGGTTCCCTTGAGCCGCCGGCACACGCTGAGGCGGTCACCATGGCGGGAGCGTGAAAAAGTAGCCTGTCCCCTTTTTCGACACCTCAACACCGGTCAGGCAGTGGAAGACCGCCTCACTGCACAGGCCGGCTCTCATTTCTCTCTTCGCCGGCGTACGGGGAGAACCGGCTTGTGCCTCTGTATTGACGCGAGGGAGGGATTCGACCATACTGCAGGGTCGGGGACGAAAAAAAGATGAGGGGGTGCGCGATGGGGAAGCTCGTGGTGTTGGTCGGACCGTCCGGATCGGGGAAGACGGCGTTTCGCAGGCAACACCCGGAGTGGGCGGTGATCTGCAAGGACGAGATTCGCCGGGACATCTTCCATCGCGACTTCGATCTCACCTATGAACCAACGGTCGATCGAATCTTCGCCGCGGCCCTCATCGAGGCGGTCGACTCTCCAGCAGAGGTAGTCTGTGTGGATGGGACGAACATCACGCGGGAAGAGCGCCGCAGCCTCCTCGAGGTGGCTCACTTCTCCAGGCGCGAAGCTGTCGCCTACGTGATGCCGGTCCTGCCTTCGGAGGTCCTCTACGAGCGCAAGCAATCCCAGCTTCAGGCTTTGGCCCGCGAGCGACCCGAGATCGTGGTGAGCGGGTTCTCCCGTGAACGCTACGAACGGATCTACCAAAGCTACGAACCGGTGCAGGCAAGCGAGGGGTTCGAGCGGGTCTTCGCGGAGGTCGTGCCGAATCCCGAGCCGAAGCGGCCGCGAGTCAGGCGAGCCCGGCCGGCTCGCCAGCGCACCCCGGATCTCAACCCCCTGCCGCTCTTCGCCCGCTAGTTCAGAGCCAAGTTTCCAGAGTCGGGAGTCACGAGCCGAAGGTCACGAATCCAGCAGGCGCGACAGGAATCGGTCATTTTGAAGAGATCGAGGGAGCTTTCCCCTACCCCGCTGCCTGGACGACGAAGGAGCGGAAGTCCTCCTCGGGGAGCGCCCCCTCGAAGCTGCGTTTCTCGTTCAGAACGACCTTGGGAACCGCCATCACTCCATAGCGGTTCGCAAGCTCCGGGAACTCGTTCGCCATCACCATGTCTGCGGTGACCTTCGGCGAGACCATGGCCATCATGTGCGCGGTGTGCACAGCCTTCGGACAGTACGGACAGCTCGGAGTGACGAACACTTGGATGTGCACGGGCTTCTCGAGTTTGGCGAGCGCAGCGCTGGTCGCCTCGGAGAGGCCGCTTCTGCCGGTTCCCACCGCCAGGATGTCCTCGATGAGCGACGAGAACTCGTATCCCGACGGGATCCCGAGGAAGCGAATCCCCAGATCGCCTTCACCCTCGACCACCACAGCCGGCACGCGGTCGACCCCATAGGCCGTCGCCTTGGCCTCGTCCTTCACCAGGTCGTAAGTGATAAGCGTGACCTTCTCGGACAGTCCGGCGGTCTCCTCGAGGAGCTCGCGGGCGTCCCGGCAGGAAGCGCACTCGAACTCCTGCGTGAACAGGACGAGTCTCACCGGCTGGGTGAGCCTGCCGAACTGCTCCTTCAGGTACTGCCGGTCCTTCTCGTTCAACAGGGACATGCCGCCTCCTAGTTCAGCTCGAGGAGCGTGTCGATCCGTGACCGGTCGAACCCGACGATGATCTCCCCATCGATGTCCAGCACGGGAACACCCTGCTGGCCGCTCTTTCGGACCATCTCGATCGCCCGGCTCATGTCGGTCGAGACGTCGACCTCCTCGAAGTCGATCCCCCGCGCGCGCAGATACTCCTTGGTCGCCTGGCACCACGAACAGGTCGGGGTCGTGTAGATCGTGATCTCGTGATTCATTCTTGCCTTCCTCCTTTGAGAATCTCGACCAGCCCGAGGACACGGTCGTCCAGGCGGTAGCAGTTCCGCGCGCCGGTCCGCTCCTTGATCAGGATCCCCGCGCGCTCGAGCTTCGCCAGGTGATAGGAGATCGCGGGCTGGCTCAAATCGAGCCGCTCGAGGATCTCCTGACAGGCGAGCCGGCCGGATGAGACCATCAGGACAATCTGTAGCCGGGTCTTGCTCGCCAGGGCGGCAAAGACCTCGACAAGCCTGTCCTGGGCTGGCTGGTCGATCTCCGTTTTCCTTTCATTCATCACGGCAGGAGGGTACACTTAGGCGCGAGGTTTGTCAAGTATTTAAATACTTAAATGTTTGGAGGCACGATGGCCCATACAGTCGTGAAGTACGTCGACGGGATGCAGTTCATCGGCCGCGGTGCGAGCGGCCACGCGGTCGTGATGGACGGCCCAACGAAGGTCGGGGGAACCGACTCTGGACCCAGGCCGCTTGAGGTCTTCCTGTGCGCGTTGGGCGGCTGCACCGGGATGGACGTCGTGTCCATCCTCGGCAAGATGCGAACCCTGCCGCGCACGCTCTCGATCGAGATCGAGGACGAGCGCGCAGAGGAGTACCCCAAGGTGATCACCAAGCTCCACCTGGTCTACCGGGTGAGCGGCGAGGTCCCCGAGGAGAACCTGAAGAAGGCGATCGACCTGTCGCTCGCCAAGTACTGTCCGATCGCCAACAGCCTGGCCGGGGTGGCGCAGATCACCTCGGAGTACGTGATCGAATAACCGGCCGCGAGGCGCTAGCGGTCGGGAACCTTCTCGATGACCCGCTCGATGTCGACGTTCGAGCGGACCAGCCGGACGGCCTGGTCGAGCCGCTCGCCGACACGCAGGCGCGCGTGATCGAGCACGCTCTCGCACAGCGCAGCCGCAGCCATCGGCTCCTGACCGACAAGGATGATCGGGACCCCCTGTTCGTTCGCCGTGCGGACCACCTCGCGCTCCGGGAGCGTATTCCCGGTGAGGATGAGGCAGCGCAGGCCGGGTGCCTTCAGCGCCACCTGCTGAATCTCCACCCGGTCCCTGCCGGTGATCACCCCAAGGCTGGGCGTGCGACGAAAGCCCCGCAGGGACGATTCCGGCCCTCCCGCTCCCAGCCGGAAGAACTGGATCTCCTTGTCCAACGGGACATCGGTGATGACCCGTCCCCCGAGCCGCTCCACGACCTCCTCCACGGTCACCGACCGCAGGGAGTGATCGTAGGGGACGATCCCCAGCACCTCTGCCCCCCGTTCGTCGAGGAACGGCGCGAAGACGTCGATGACCTGGTTCAGCTGGCTCTCCATGGACACCGAATTCAGCACCACACCGACGACCTGGGCTTCTCTTCCCAGAAGCCGCAGGGCACAGAGGACCCGGTCGATCGCCTCCTCACCGTCGTAGCGCGTGATGAGCAGGATGTTCGCATCCAGGCTTTCGGCGATGTCGAAGTCGCTCAAGCCCGCGCCAACCCCCAGGCCCAGGTAACGACGTCCCTCCAAGAGCACGAAGTCCTGCTCCTGCGAGATCTGTGCGTGGGCCTGGAGGATCCGTTCGCGGAACCCACGGTCCCCCGACTCGATCGCCTCTTGCAGGAACGGGCCTTCCAGAGCGACGGGAGCGATCCGCTTGACGTCGGCCTGCAGGCCGAGGTAGGCGCGGATCGTCTCGGCGTCCCGGTCCCGCGGCTCGCCTGTGGCGTAGGAAACCGAGGAACTGATCGGCTTCATATAGGCAAAGCGCGTCCCTTGATCCCGGAGGAACGCCCCCAGGGCCAACGACAACACACTCTTCCCGGCGTGGGTCTCAGTAGATACGATCAGAAGGGTCTTCATGCCGCGTGGATGATAGTGCCAAACGAAAGACGAAACAACGCGGACGCGCAATGCCGCTCCCACAGGATACTCACGGGGCCCTCACATCCTCTTCACAACTGGGGAGTACAGTGTGTCAGCAGCTTGGAGCGCAGGTTCGATCGGTCTTCAAGCAGCCTTCCTGAGAGGTGAACCCAGCGTTCCGGGCTGGGAGAGGTTGAATGGGAGTGGATACCGGTTCCTGGGTTCACCACGACGGAAGAGAGGCCTTCCCGTATAATGAACGCGATGAAGCGGATCCTGGTTGTGGATGACGAAGAGATGATCGTGCGGACGGTGAAGGCCTACCTCGACCAAGAGGGGTTTAAGACCTACACGGCCTCGGACGGTGAGGAGGCGCTGCGCGCCTTCAGCGAGAAGGGACCAGACTTGATCGTGCTGGATCTGATGCTCCCCAAGGTCAGCGGCGTGGAGGTGACCAAGCGGATCCGCAGCAATTCTCGCGTTCCGATTATCATGCTTACCGCCAAGGCCTCCGAGGCCGACCGCGTGGTCGGGCTCGAACTGGGGGCTGATGACTATGTGGTCAAGCCGTTCAGTCCGCGCGAGCTGGTCGCCCGCATCCGGGCGGTCCTCCGCCGGATCGAGGGGGATGCCACCACCGGAGACCAGATCCGCACCGGGAACTTGAAGGTCGACCTGAAGACGCGCGAGGTGAAGGTTCACGGGGAGGCAATCGACCTGACGCCCACCGAGTTTGACCTGCTCGCATTTCTCGCCCGCCACCCCGGCCAGGTTTTCACCCGGCTGCAGCTTCTGCGCGAGGTCCAGGGCTACACCTACGATGCGTTCGCGCGCACGATCGACACCCACGTGAAGAACCTGCGGCGCAAGATCGAAGAGGACTCCAAGGACCCCAAGTACATCCTCACCGTCCACGGGGTGGGGTACAGGTTCTACCGGGAGTAGGGACATGACGCGGCGGTTCCCTTTTGCACTCAAACTGGGGCTTTCCTTCCTCATCGTCATCCTGATCGCCGTCGCCCTGGTGTACTTCCTCACGGCCCGCGGGATCACGGCCCACTTCGTGGCCTATCGGGAGCAGAACAAGGAACAGGTCGCCAAGCAGATCTGCGGGCTGCTCGCGGAGTACCGCATGCGGACCGGCACATGGCTGGGGGTCGAGCAGTTCTTGACCCCAACCCAGTACACCATGTTGATCAACGGCCACCTGATCGTGCAGCGGACTTCACTCATCGGCGGCGACTTCTCACTCGCCAACGAGAACAATACCGTCGTCGTCTCCACACAGGAAAATAAGGTCGGCACCACGCTGACCCAGGCGCAGATCAACTCGGGGATCCCGATCATGGGGAGTGGACAGCAGCTGGGGACCCTCCTCGTCGATACCAAGGGATCGTCGCTCAACCCCGACGAGGCGATCTTCCTCTCGGCGGCGAAGCGCTCAGCCCTGGTTGGAGGAGGCATCGCCTGTGGCCTGGCCCTCCTGTTCGCCATCCTGTTCATCCCTCAGGTCCTCTCTCCGCTTCGTCTGCTCTCCCGCGCGACCGACCGGATCGCCCAGGGAGACCTCTCCCAGCGAGTGAACGTCAAGGCGCACGACGAGTTCGGCCGGCTAGGAGAATCGTTCAACCGGATGGTCGACAATCTGAGCCGATCGGAGAAGCTCCGCCGGACGATGACCGCAGACATCGCCCACGAGCTGCGGACCCCGGTGACGATCGTCCAGGGGAACCTGGAGGCGATCCTCGACGGGATCTACACGCCCGACACCGAGACGATCGCGCCGATCTACGAGGAGACCCTGCACCTCGGACGGCTGATCGACGATCTGCAGGACCTGGCCCTGGCCGAGGCCGGGGAGCTGCGGATGGAGGAGGAGCCGACCGACCTCGTCGGGCTGGTGAACCAGGTCGTCGAGACCGTCGATTCCTCGCTCGAACACGGGCCAACGGTCTCCGTCTCCGCGGAGGAGGACCTGCCTGAGATCGTCATCGACCCGTTGCGGATCCGGCAGGTCCTGGCCAACCTCCTCGGCAACGCCGTGCGCTACACCCCGGAGGACGGGCGGGTTCACGTCGAGATCGCGAAGCGGGAGGGGTCGATCGAGGTTCAGGTGACCGACACCGGGCCAGGGATCTCTCCGGACGATTTGCCGCACCTGTTCGAGCGGTTCTACCGGGGCGATTGGGCAAGGACACGGACGACCGGCGGGAGCGGCCTGGGCCTGGCGATCGCCAAGCAGTGGGTGGAGGCGCACGGCGGGACGATCCAGGCGGAGAACGTCGAGACCGGTGGGGCACGGTTCACCTTCCGATTGCCGGTCGCTTGAAGCCCCGGTCCATCCGATATAAGATAGCCTGCAATGAGCGACCGATTTTATAACCCACACCTTGGCGCGCTCTCCTTCGAGGAGACGATCGACGCCCTGGTCAGCGCGATGACGGAGGACCGAAAGGCCCGCTACGAGATCCTCATCGGGACCGACTCCTCGGTCCGCCTCGGGGAGGCGGACTTCGTGAGCGCGATCGTGCTCCACAAGGTGGGCAAGGGTGGCCGGTACTTCTGGACCCGGACGCGGATCCGTGGGCTGCCGTCGCTGCGCCAGCGGATCTGGCGCGAGGACTGGCCGGCGTTCGAGCTCGCACAGCGCCGCCGCGCCGCGCTGACCCCGAGCACCATCCTCGCGTTCAACCTGGAGATCCACGTCGACATCGGGTCGAACGGCCGGACCAAAGAGATGATCGATGAGGTCGTGGGGATGATCATCGGAAGCGGCTTTGCTGTGCGCATCAAGCCGGAGGCCTACGCCGCCTCCTCGGTCGCCGATAAATATACATAGGTGCGGTCGGCAGTCAGCAGTCGCCAGTTGGCATGACGCTCTGATTGAATTTGTAGGGTTCTTTGAGTCTATCGGGTTCATAGGGTCTATTGGGTTCAGAAGAATACGCGTGCGGCGCGAAAAGAAGAACCGTTGCGGAGGCTCTTGGCCGTCGGCACAGGCGGGGTAACTCAAGAAACTCAACGAACGCCCTTGCCGATCCCGGACGACCCTTGATCCATATCCCCTGTGCTCGGTGTGAAGCTGATGGCTGACTCCTGAAGGCTGACTGCTCTCTTGCACTCAAGAAACTCCACAAACTCAAAGAACTCAACAAACCCTGTACTTAGGACGGGTCCGTCCCGTGGACGAGACGGTAGGCCTGGTTGCGTCGGAGTCCGAATCCCTCAACCAGGATCCTGACAGCGGTCCGCGGCGGGATCCCTTCCTCCTTGAGAAGCGCGGCGAGCCGCCTCACGGCCTCGTCTTCGACCCTGGCAGGCGTCCCTCCTTCGAGGAGGAGGACACTCTCGCCACGGGCCTCGCCACGAGCCTCGAGGATCTCCCGCACCTCACGCGCCGTGCCGCGCAGGACCTCCTCGTGCACCTTGGTGAGCTCGCGGCAGAGGACGACCCGCCGCTCGGGGAACGCCCCCTCGATCGCCACAAGCGTCACGAGCAGGCGGTGCGGGGACTCGTAGAGGATGACCGTCCGTCCCTCCCCGCGGATCGACTCGAGGTACGCCCGCCGCTCCCCGCTCTTGCGAGGAACCGCGCCATCGAAGGCCACGTGATCGGCGGGCAGCCCGCTGGCAACCAGGGCGGCGATCGCCGCGGTCGGACCGGGGACCGGAACGATGGGAACCCCGGCGGCGACCACCGCGCGGACGAGCGGGTAGCCGGGATCGCTCACCAGGGGAGTGCCGGCGTCGCTCACCAGGGCGAGGTCCCTCCCCTCCTCAAGGAGCTGCACCAGCCCGGCGGCGCGCTCGGCCTCCACGCCCTGGTAGTAGCTTCCAATAAACGGGGTCTTGATCCGGTAGCGCGCGAGGATGCGGCGGGTCGTGCGGGTATCCTCGGCGACGATGAAGTCGACCGCTCGCAGGGTCCGAATCGCCCGCAGGGTGATGTCCTCGAGGTTCCCGATCGGAAGTGAGACGACGTACAGGCGTCCCGGCATCCTACCTCTCGACCGCCTCGAGGATCGCGGGGAGGAACTCCGGCAGGTCGCGCGGCGTCCGCGCGGTGATGAGGTTGCGGTCGGTGACCACCGGCTCATCAATCCACTCGGCGCCAGCAGCGAGCAGGTCGTCACGGATCGAGCGGAACGAGGTGAGCCGCCGCTCACGCACGATTCCCGCGGAGATCAGGACCGAGCCCGCATGGCAGATCGCCGCGACCAGGGTTCCCGCCGCATCGGCCCGTCGGATCAGTTCGAGCGCCTCCTCGTGCAGACGCAGGCGATCCGGGGCGTGCCCGCCGGGGATGAGAACGACCTTCACCCCGTCCAGGCTGACCTCGGAGAACGAGCGGGTCGCCACGGCCGGGATCCCATGCTTCCCTGCGTAGCGCTTCCCGGCCTCCTCGCCCACGATCTCCACTGTGAGGTCCGCCTCGAGGAAGCGGTAGTAGGGGACCCACAGCTCGAACTCCTCGTAGCCTTCCTCCACAAGAATCAGTGCCCTATCCATCTTTTCCTCCTTTTTCACCCCGTTATAGTCCATTCGCCAAGGCTGTTCAACACCGGTCTTGACCGACCTGCCATTCCGTTGTAGGCTGGATCGGGCCCGCGTGATCCGGGGGCGAGGGGAGAGGGCATAGGGAATCGTCCGTGCGGGTCACAAGGAGGTAAGAACCATGAATAGCAGTACTACGCTGGTCATCCTGATGACCCTCATCGCGCTCGGCGCGGCGGTCCTCCTGCTCGGAACCCCCCAGACCGAAGCACCCGCTGCCACCACGACCCCCTCGCCGGTCACGACGATCAGCCAACCCACAACAGGGTCGTCGGCCCCTGAGACACCTCCCACCGTCGACGCCGGGCCGAACCTGACGCTGAGCGAGGGCGAAAGGGTGCAGCTCCACGGCCAGGGCTCCAGCGCAGGCGGTGGGACGCTCCATTACCGCTGGAGCGTAGCGTCCGGCCAGGGGACCTTCAGCGACCCGAACCGCCTCGACCCCGTCTACACCGCCCCCACGATCTGCGGGTGCGAGGCGTGCATCCCGGTCACGCTGACCATTATGACCGACCAGGGGGCAAGCGCGACCGACCAGCTGACCGTGCGCGTCCACGGGGACGCGGTCGCCTGCCGGTCCGCTCCGAGGCGCAGCCCCTGTGGCGCGACCTCACCCTGTCCGCCGCAGCCGCCGATCACCGTCTCCCGGTGTCAACCGCAGCCGCTTGCCTGCGAGTCGCCGTGCGTGCCGCTCATCACGCCCACGCCGCCCTGCCCGCGCGCCCCGGTCCCCTGCTGCTCCTGCCCGTGCGGCAGCGCGATGCTCTTCTTCTGGCCGCCCGAGGAGCGGTCCGCCGCGCCCGGCGACCACGCGACCCCGTTGATCGACCGGCACTACCCGGCGTGGATCGATGAGGGCACCACGGTGAGGCTTCAGGGCACGGTGAACAACCCCGCGTGCACCACGGTCTGCTTCGCCTGGACGGCGAGCAAGGGAACCTTCGAGAACGCCGACACCCTGACGCCGATCTACCACGCCCCGAGCTCCGATCGGCTGGGCGGGGAGAGCGTGACGATCACGCTGACCGTCCGCGACGGGTTCGGCGGGTCGGCCTACGATCAGGTCCGCCTGAAGATCGCGAACAAGGACTACTTCGGTGCGACCCCGACCCAGCCGGAGAACGCCTGGCTCCTCGGCCAGCGGTGAGGTCTTCGGACTTCACCTATCCTCTCGCGGGCGGAACAGCTGGCTGTCGCGGCGATTCTGAAGCCGGGAACGAGAACTCCTGCTCGGTGAACAGCCGGACGCAGGCCGAGGCGACTTCCGGGTCGTGGGCGGTTCCCTTCCCCGCGTCATGGAGGAGGGAGGCGATCCGCAGCCCGCTGCGCCCGTAGAACGGCAGCTCGCAGCGGTCGGTAAAGCAGGAGCTCTCCGTGCTCACGCCGTAACGTGGCAGGTTGCGGCCCTGTGCCTCGAGCGAGGCTGCAACGTAGAAGTCGGGGCGGATGAAGTGCAGCCCACTGCACCGCTGCCTCGCGGACTTGGTCTTACGTGTACCCCTTCTGGTTGATGAGGTAGGCGCACAGGCCTCAGACGCTGCGCGAGAGATTGCACTCGCGGCAGCAGGTGTTCATCGGATACGCGTCGCAGCACGGCGCCACGAGCGGCTCAAGCGCCCGGTCTCGAAGCGCCTGCTGCCCGGAGGTGAGCGCGATTCCGTTGGTCCAGTCCATGATGAACCGTTGCGTGTTGTCAAACAAGAGCGGTATCCCGTAGGCCGTCTCGAGGCCGGCGGCACGATCTCCTCTCAGACCTGCTCGGCCAGGGTGGGCGCCGCCGGGGACTCCGCGGTCGCCGACTCCCGCTTGCCACAGCCCACGAGCAACACAAGGCCGGCGAGGATCGCCAGCACGACAAGTCCTTGTCTCATCGGCACGCCTCCCTGTTCTCATCCGCTCCGCAGGTCGATCCGGCGGAGCCGGTTGGCGTTTCCGACCACGTTGATCGACGAGAAGGCCATCGCCGCCTCGGCGATGAGCGGGTGAAGGAGCCCGAGCATCGCAATCGGAATGGCCACCACGTTGTAGAAGAACGCCCAGAACAGGTTCTGCCGGATGACGCGGAACGTCGCCCGCGACAGGCGGACCGCCTTGACGGCCGCGGCCAGGTCGCCCGCCGCGAGCGTGATCTCCGCGGATTCCATCGCCACATCGGTGCCCGTTCCCATGGCTATACCCACGTTTGCCGCCTTGAGCGCGGGCGCGTCGTTGATCCCATCGCCGACCATCGCAACCACCTGCCCCTCCGCCTGCAGCCGTCTCACCGCGGCGACCTTCCCCGCGGGCGAGACTCGGGCGAAGACGCGGCTGACGCCGACCGCCTCGGCGATGGCACGGGCCGTCGTCTCGTTGTCCCCGGTGAGGATCACCGGTTCGAGGCCGAGGGCGCGCAGGTCGACCACCGCCTGGGCGGCACCGGGCTTGACGCGGTCGGCCACCGCGATCGCCCCGAGCGGACCGCGGGAGACGCTCCCCACAAGGACGACGGTCTTCGCCGCAGCCTCGAGGTCGCCAGTCCCCTGTAGGCCGTCACGAGCGATCCCGGCCGCGGCGAGGAACTCCGGAGTCCCGATGAGGATTTCCTCGCCGTCGACGGTGCCGCGCACCCCCTGCCCGGCCGCCGCAGTGAACCCGGAGACGGAGGGGAGATCGAGCCTTCTTGACTGTGCCTCCCGGACGATCGCCGCACCGATCGGGTGCTCGGAGCCGGCCTCGAGCCCTGCGGCCAGCCGCAGCAGGTCCTCCGCACGGCCCGCCTTGGGAACAAGGTCGGTCACCACAGGTCGGCCCTGCGTGATCGTTCCGGTCTTGTCGAAGACAACCGTGGTCACATCGCTCAGTGTCTGGATCTCCTCACCGCTTCGGATGAGGATCCCGCTCTGCGCGCCCACCCCGCTTCCGACCATCAGCGCGGTGGGTGTGGCGAGCCCGAGCGCGCACGGGCAGGCGATGACGAGCACGGCGACCGCGGCGAACAGGGCAAGGGCGAGCGGGGAGAGCCCGGGGTTCACCCAGGGGAGGAACCCACTAGCCGCCTGCACGATCGGGGTAAAGGCCGCGGGAAAGGCGAGCCAGGCGACGAGGGTGAGCAAGGCGATGCCGAGGATGACCGGCACGAAGACCGCCGTGACCCGGTCGGCGACCGCCTGGATCGGGACCCTCGACCCCTGCGCCTCCTCGACCATGCGGATGAC
>CAZBWD010000003.1:0-2937 GCA_964495585.1 uncultured Thermotogae bacterium | reverse complement strand
GCCCCTCTCCGTTGACCGTCGCACCGACCACCCGATCCCCCGCCCCCCGCTGCACCGGCATCGACTCGCCGGTGACGATCGACTCGTCGAGGTGGCTCTCCCCGTCCTCGACGAGCCCGTCGGTCGGGACCTTCTCCCCGGGGCGGACGATCATCAGGTCACCGACGGCAACCGCCTCGATGGGAACCTGCACCTCATCGCCGTCGCGCTCCACGCGGGCGGTCTTCGCCCCCAGGCTCAGCAGCCGCTTTATCGCCTGCGAGGCACGCCCCTTGGCTGTAGTCTCGATCGCCCGCCCGGTGAGGTGAAAGGCGATGATCATCGCCGCCACGCCGGCGTAGTTGAAGAGGGCGATCCCTGCGCCGAGGTCCGTGGCAATCGCCACGAGGCCAGTGGCGTAAGAGACACCGGTCCCCAGCGTGATCAGGGTGTCCATGGACGGTGCCAGGTGAACGGCCGACTTCACGCCGGCGCGCAGCGTCGGCCACCCGGCGATGAACAGCCCAGGCGTGGCGAGGAGGAGCATCCCCAGATCGAAGACGAGCCGGTTCGGCCAGGTGATGTCAAGGACCATCGCGGGGATCATCCACGCGAGGACCGGCACGACGAAGATCCACGCAAGGATCATCCGTTGCCTGGCTTCCCGCACGTGGCGCAGGTCGCGCTGCGTCGCGTCCTCCCGCAGCCGCTGCTGTGGCGTCTCCACCCCGCTCACCCCGTAGCCGGCCGCCTCCACGGCCTCCCGCAGGATCACCACGGAGACCGGCGAGGAGAGCCTGAGGTTCGCCTCTTCGGTGGCCAGGTTCACGGAGACGTCCGCCACACCCGCAACGCGAGAGAGGGCACCCTCGACCGCGCGGACACAGGACGCACAGTGCATCCCCTCGATTTGCAGCCGCAGGCGATCCGCCGGTTGCTCCTCGTGCACAGCCGCTTTGTATCCCGACCTCTCGACCGCGGCCGCGAGCGCGTCGACGGAGACCGGCCCGGCATGCGTCACCCTCGCCTCACCGGTCAGCAGGTTGACGGAGACCTTGTCGACCCCGGGAACGGCGGAGAGCGCCTTCTCCACGGTACGAACGCAGGAGGCACAGTGCATCCCCTCGATCTGCAGATGCTCCTCACGGTCCTTCCCCTCCTGGCTCATCGCCGCCTCCCTCCCTAATCCAGGCGCGTCGCCCGGTACCCGGCCCGTTCCACGGCGGCGATCAGGCCCGCGTCACGGACGACACCCCGCTCGATGACCGTCGCATGGCCCACCGTGAGATCCACGGACACCTTCGACACGCCACGGACCCCGGACAGGGCCCTCTCGACCGCGCGGGCGCAGCCCGAGCAGTGCATCCCGTCGATCCGCAGTTCCACCTTGACTGACTGATCCTGCGCACCCATTGTGCGCCTCCTTTCCCTAGAAGTGCTTCAAGTACTTGAGCGCATCCAGGAGCTCATCGATCTTCGCCTGACCCTTTCCCGCGTCGATTGCCTCCCGCACGCAGTGCTTCATGTGCGAATCCGCGAGTGCGAAGGCGACCTTGGAGAGCGAGGACTGCACTGCCGCGATCTGCTTGAGGATGTCGATACAGTACTGCTCGTCGTCGACCATCCGCTCCACCGCCGCCAGGTGCCCGACCGCCGTGTGCAGCCGCTGCTTGATGGCCTTCTTCAGCTCCGGCTCGTGGGCGAGACTTCCCTTGTGTGACACGCGCGCTACCCCCTTCCCACCCCACGCGGGGTGGGATAAAACTCTACTACAAGGAGGAGGGGGTGTCAAGGACGCGCTGGAGATCCTCCATACCGTCGCAGGATCGAACAGAAGATTACTGCTGCTGAACATGTTTCCTGTCCCAGGGCTTGACAAGCCTCCTGGCACGTGATAGAGTGAGTGCGACCACCTACCCCTGGTGGGGTGGGGGTAGAAACGAGGCCTGAGGTTCGGCAGCTGCCTACTCCAAAAGCAACAGGATGAGCTAAGGAAGAACGTTACAGCACATCCGATCGGCTGTGCCCCCGGTAGGGGATGACGGATCGGACGGAGGTAAATGATGAACAAGAGAAGGTATCTGGTCGTTACGGTTGTGTCACTGGGGGCCATCGCGCTCCTCGGATACGGTGTGTGGGCGCTGTTCGGCCCGGGGTCGCCGGCCGCGGCGGGCCCTTACGGCAACAAGACCTACGCGTGCGATCCTTATAACCAAAGCGTCAGGACCGAGCCGGTCGCCGAGACGGAGTGGGGCATGATGGGTGGCTTCGGAGAGCAAGGCGAGACCGCGCCGGACAGCACATCCATCCAGACGTCCCAAACGATCGCCGGATCAACCGGGTGGTGGATCCCCTGCGCGGAGCCGGGCAGCGGTCCGGTGACCAGCCTCGACGCGGCGGTCGGGGTGGCCCGGGGGTACGTGGCGAGCTCGGGTAACCCGAACCTCGTGTTGAGCGAGGTCATGCAGTTCGCCGACAACTACTACGCGATCGCCGTGGAAAAGAACACCGGTGTCGGTGCTTTCGAGTTCCTGATCGATCCCTCGACGGGGACCGTCTACCCCGAGCCGGGACCGAACAGGATGTGGAACACCAAGTACAGCGCGATGCGCAGCTGGGGGGGTATGCCGGGAATGATGGGCGGAACCCTGTTTGAAACGCCCACTGCGGCGATGCCGGTCGGCGTGGACCAGGCGCGCGGCGACGCGCAGCGATTCCTCAACGAGTCCATGCCGGGGACGGTCGCATCGGATGACGCCGACACCTTCTACGGCTATTACACCTTTCACGTGCTCCAGGGGCAGGGCGGGCGGATCCTCGGGATGCTGTCGGTGAACGGCACCACCGGCGCAGTGTGGTACCACACCTGGCACGGACCGTTTGTCGCGATGGAAGACGCTACGGCTAGTGTCGCGTCGCCTTAGTGGATGGACAAGTGGGAAAGGACGTGGTATGCTG
>CAZBWD010000002.1:0-25201 GCA_964495585.1 uncultured Thermotogae bacterium | reverse complement strand
GACCAGACCACCGCCCCGGCTGCGTTGTAGAAGAGGAACCGCCGCCAGCGCATCCCCGAGATCCCCGCCAGCAGCGCCGCGACCACGCGCAGCCCCGAGATGAACCGCGCGACGAAAACCGTCCCGTCACCGTGTCGATCGAAGAACCGCTCTGCAACCCCGAGCCGCTGGGTGGTGAGAAACAGGATCCGTCCGTGCCGTTCCAGGAACGGCCGCCCGAGCCGCCTGCCCACGAGGTAGCCGAGGTTGTCCCCGAGGACCGCGCCGATCGCTGCGACCCCGATCACGGCGAGCAGGTCGAGGCGTCCCCGGGCAGCGAGGAATCCCGCGACGAGAACGACCGTCTCGCCGGGGACGGGAATCCCCATGTCCTCGAGCATCACCCCAAGGAACACCAGGGGGTAGCCGAACCGGACGAGCGTGGCGAGCACCGCAGAAGGGACGGTCATGCGCAGAGTATACCCGCTCGCCTGGGCGCGCCGATCAGGAGCCGGACGGCTCGCCGCCGCCGTCGGGGAACTGCAGGGCATGCAGGGCGGCGTACAGCCCGCCCGCGGCGAGCAGCTGCAGGTGCGTGCCTTCCTCGACGATCCGCCCGTGGTGCAGGACGATGATCCAGTCGGACTCGCGGATCGTGGACAGCCGATGGGCGATAACGACCGCGGTTCGGCCCTCCATGATCCGCCCGAGCGACCGCTGGATCCGCTCCTCGGTGTGCGAGTCGATGCTCGCCGTGGCCTCGTCCAGGACGAGCACGCGGGGCCTGAACGCCACCGCACGCGCGAACGAGAGCAGCTGCCGCTCACCCACGGAGAGCGTCACCCCGCGCTCCTTCACCTCGGTGCGGTACCGGTCGGGAAGGTCCTCCACGAAGTCGGCGCTCACGAACCGCGCCGCCTCGATCGCCTCATCCTCCGGGATGTCCGCGCGCAGGCGGATGTTGTCGAGCACATCGCCGGAGAAGAGGAAGACATCCTGCAGGACGACCGCCATGCGGGAGCGGAGGTCCGCCAGGTCGAGGGCCTCGATCGGCACCCCATCGAGGAGGATCTGCCCCCGACTGATCGGATAGAGCCGCAAGAGGAGTCGGATGATCGTCGTCTTTCCCGAACCGGTCGGCCCGACGATCGCGATCCGCTGCCCCGGGGCGACCCGGAACGAGATCCCCTTGAGCACCCAGTCCTCGTCGTTGTAGGCGAACCAGACGTCCCGGAACTCGATCTCACCGCGCAGCTGGGGGAGGGTCACCTCGCCGCCTAGCTCCTCCTCGGGCTCGTCGAGCAGGAGGAAGATCCGCTCCGACGCGGCCATCGCCGCCTGGAGAACGTTGTACCCTTCAGACAGCTCGAGGATCGGCTGGAAGAGCATCTGCACGTACTGAAGGAACGCCGTCAGCGCCCCCAGCGACAGGCCTCCGCGGAGCACGTTCAGTCCGCCATACCAGATCACGAGAGCGATCGCGAACGAACTGAGGAAGCTCATGAGCGGCCGGAAGACCGCAAAGATGATGAGTTGGCGCATGCTCGCGCTGTACTTGTCGATGTTGATCTCGGAGAACCGCTCGTTCGCCTTGTGCTCCTGGACGAAGACCTGGATGATCCGCATCCCCGAGAGGGTCTCCTGGAGGTAGGCGTTCAACCGGGCGATCTGCCGCCGCACCTCGCGGTAGGCAGCCCGGACGCGGTTGCGGAACTGGAAGGAGGCGAGGACGATGAACGGGAAGAGCGCCATCACGATCGCCGCCAGCCGCCAGTCCAGTCCGAACATGATCGCCAGGACGCCGACGATCAGGAATGAGTCGCGGAACAGGTTGACGAGCATCGAGGTGTACATCTCGTTGATCGCCGCGACGTCGTTCGTCACGCGGGTGACCAGCCGCCCCACCGGCGTGCGGTCGAAATAGGAAAGCGGTAACCGCAGGATGTGGGCGAAGATCTCCCGCCGCATGTCGTACATGACCTTCTGGCCGGTGTACTGGAGGAAGTAGACCTGAAAGCCCCCGAACAGGAAGCGGGCGACCAGGGCGAGGATGAAGAGCTCCGCGAGCCGGAGGATCCCCGCGAGCGCCGAACCGCGCAGGCGGATCACATCGGCAGGCGACACGTGACGCAGCGACGCCTGGTCCGCGATGTACCCCTCGGGGATCGATGTGAACCCCTGCGGGTTTCGGGTGACGATTGCCCGTTGCGCACTGCTCTGCGGGATGAAGAGGTACCGCTCCGGAGAGAGGGCTCCCGTCCGTTCCCAATCGTCGCGCGTCGCCGGTGGGACCCCCTCCAAGTCGACGAGGTACCGTCCATCCCCCAGAGCGATTGGCGAGCCGGCGGCCGGCGGGGTAGACAGGGAGACGATCCCCAACGGAAGGGACATGTAGCGGTCGATTGCCACCTTGGTGATGTAGGGGAGCCCGAGCTGAATCCCCGTGATCAAGAGGATCAGGATGACGCACAGGAAGAAGAGACGCCAGTAGGGGACGAGGAACCGGACGAGCCGGCGCAAGAGGCGGAGGTCGAACGCCTTGCCGAGGACCAGATCGTCCTGGAGACCCGGGCTCACCATCCGCTCACCCGCCTTTCCGCCTGCTGCAGCCGCCACAGGCGATGGTAGATCCCCTGCGATGCGAGAAGCTCAGCGTGCTGCCCCGACTCGGCGATCCGGCCATGGTCGAGCACGACGATCCGGTCGGTGTTCATCACTGTGGAGATGCGATGGGCGATCAGAAGCACCGTCCGCCCCCGGAAGAACGAGCGCAGGTTTCCGAGGATGAACTCCTCCCGCTCCGCATCGACCGCCGAGAGCGGATCGTCGAAGATGAGGATCCGCGGGTCGAGCAGGAGTGCCCGGGCGATCGCCAGGCGCTGCTTCTGCCCGCCGGACAGGGACACTCCACGCTCGCCGACGCGCGTGTCGTAGCCCTGCGGAAAGGCGGCGATCTCGTCATGGATTCCCGCGAGGTGCGCCGCTTCCTCGACCTTGGCCGCACTCGCCTGCGGGTCCCCAAACGCGATGTTTTCGCGGATCGTCGCCGAAAAGAGGAACGGGTCCTGTGGGACGTACCCGATCAGCCGGCGAAACGCCGAAAGTGAGATCTCCCGCACGTCGACCCCCGCGACCCGGAGGCTCCCCGGAGGCGGGTCGAAGATCCGCGGGATCAGCCGGGCGAGGGTGCTCTTCCCCGATCCGGTCAGGCCGGTCACCCCGAGGGTCTCCCCTTCCTCGACCGTCAGGTTGATCCCCGAAAGCGCCGGGCGCAGCCCATCCTTGCCCGGGTAGCGAAACGTCAGATCACACAGCTCCAGGCGCGTGCCTGTGGGCTTGCGGGGGACCGGCGGGTCGACGATCTCCGGCCGCTCGGCGAGCAGTCGGTTGATCCGCTCCAGGGAGGCCCGGCCGCGCTGCAGGATGTTCACCGCCTGGCCGACGGCGATCATCGGCCAGATAAGCAGGGAGAGGTACTGGTTGAACGCGACGAAATCCCCAAGCGAGATCGTGCCGAGGATGACCCCCCGGCCGCCGCTCCACAGGACGATCGTCAGGCAGGTGCCACTCACCAGGGTGATGAGCGGCTGGAACAGGCCCCACACCCGGACCAGAGCCATGTTTCGATCGACCAGATCCTGGTTCGTCCGATCGAAGTCCCGCTCTGTCCCGGTTTCCTGCACGTACGACTTGACCACCCGGATCCCCGCGACGTTCTCCCGCACCTTCTCCATGACCGTGGAGAAGGACGCCTGCACCGCCTCGAACCGGCGGTGGATGACGCGCCCGAACCCGAGGATGAACACCGTGAGCACAGGGAGCGGGAGGATCGCATAGAGGGTCAACCACGGATCGATGGAGAACATGATCCCCAGGGCGACCGGGATCATGAACAGCGGATCGGCAAGGGTGAGGACCCCGAACCCGCACGCCCGGCTGACCGCGTCAAGATCGTTCGTGGCATGGGCCATCAGATCGCCGGTCTTGTGCTCGTTGTAGAACGCCGGGGACAGGGTCAGGAAGTGTTCGTAGAGCCTCGCGCGCAGGTCGCGCTCGATCCGCCGTGCCGTCCCAATGAAGAAGTACCGCCACAGGAAGCGGAAGACCACCGCGATGACCGCCAGGGCGAGGATGAACAGGCCGCCCTGCAGGACGCCGCTTTGGCCGAGCGTGAGCCGGTCGATCACGTCCCGGACGACGAGCGGCACAACCATCCCAGCACCATCCACGACGAGCAGGGCAAGGAAGCCCAGGAGCACCCGCCCGCGGTAGTGCCACAGCCAACCGCTCAGCCTGTCCATGCGGAGATCCTAACCGGAACGGGTAGACGTGCAACCGGGGTCCATTGGCCAGAACGGAACGGCTCGGTATAATCGCCCAAAGGAGAAGAATGATGATCCGAGCCCGAACGGTGTTCGTGTTTCTCATCTTGCTTGGTCTGTTCTTTTTTCTTGCCCTGGGGGCCGATTCTTCAACCACCCTTCGATTTAGCCTTCCCCCCGTCATGGGATCGTTGCCGATCGCCCTGGGGCACAGCTGGGGACTGTTCAAGCAGGCGGGGCTTGACATCCAACTGATCGGACTGAGCGACAACCAGGCCCGCAGCCTCGCCCTGATGGCCGGCTCGATCGACGGGATGGTCTGTGACGTGACGACCGCTCTGCTCCTCTACACGAGCGGAACCCCGGTCCTTATCACGAGCACCGCCTACCAACCTCAGTCCGGAAGCCTGGCCATCCTCTCCCCGAGCTACTTCAAGATCGATTCCCTGAAGGAGCTCCTGCAACGGACCGAGAAGGGGAGCACCCTCAAGTCGATCGCGCTCACGCAGATGAGCGACCTCGAATACGAGACCGACACCCTGCTTGCGCACCTCGGCTACACCGTCGACCCGGCCAAGGACTACTCCTACTGGTACGACATGCTGCAGCTCGCCACGTTCCTCTCGCTCGGCTCGGTCTACGCCGCGGTCCTGCCCGAGCCGTACATCACCTACATCAGCGAGTACCCCTCGGTGAACTCGAACGCCAAACTCATCCACCTCTCCGACTTCCAGGGGGTGAAGCTCCTGCCAAGCGTGATCGTCTTCCGCCGATCGGTCGTCGAGAAGTCCCCGGAGCTCATCACCCGTTTCTACACCGCCTACCGCGCGGCTATCGAACGGGCCGACTCCCTCAGCCGGCAGGAGCTGGTCGCCGAGGGAACCGATCAGGCCCTGTCCCTCTTCTTCCCCGGACTGACCCAGGAGAACGTGCCGGAGGGGATCATGGATCGCTTCGTCATCCCCCACTTCGATCTCCCGCAGATGCTTTCCAAGACACAGTTCGAGGACGTCCTCGCCTGGGCCAGGGCCAAGCACTACACCTGGAAGCAGCCCACCTACGAGGAGATGACGACCGACCGCTTCCTGCGATGATCGAGGCGAACGCTCTGACGATAGAGCACGGGGTCGGCGGACGGACCGTGCGCGCGGTCGAAGATGTGACCTTCCGGTTGGAAAACGGGGAGAGCCTTGCGCTGATCGGGCCATCGGGCTGCGGGAAGACGACGATCCTCCTCGCGCTTTCCGGTCTCTTGCCCCCCCGCGCCGGGACGATCCGCATCGACGGACAGCCGGTCACACGGCCGCGCCGCCAAGTCGCCCTGATCCTCCAGAACGCCGGCCTCCTTCCGTGGAAGACGGTCTGGCAGAACGCCAATCTCTCGCTTGTGCTATCCGGGGACTACCCCCGGCACGACGCGCGGGAGGTCCTCGAGCACCTCGGCCTGTTCAACGTCCGGTCCTCCTTTCCCGCCGAGCTCTCCGAGGGGATGAAGCGCCGGGCCGGGATCGCACGCGCCCTGTCCACCGCGCCCTCGGTCCTGCTGATGGACGAGCCGCTCGCCTCGCTCGACACGCTCACCCGCGAGCGGATCCAGGACCTGTTCCTCACGCTGTGGCAGGAGCATGGCTTCTCGATGATCCTCGTGACCCACGACATCGAGGAGGCGGCGTTCCTCGGCCAGAGGATCCTCGTCCTTACGGAGCGTCCGGCGCGGATCAAGGCCCGGGTGGAGAACCCCGCAATGGGGCCCCTCGACTTCCGCGAGACCGAGCCGTTCCGGCGGACGGTTCGGGCCCTTCGGGAGGCGCTTGAGCGATGAAACGGGTCCTGACCTATGTCCTGAGCATCGCCTTCCTCCTCTTCCTCTGGGAGATGGCGAGCCTGCTGGTCAACGGGATCAACCACGCCACGCTGCTCCCGGGACCGTTCGCGGCGCTCTCCCAGATGGTGAAGAACGCCGCAGAACTGCGAGGGGCGTTCCTGACGAGCGCCTGGCGGCTGATCCTCGCGATGCTGATCGCACTCGCCGCCGCCGTGCCGTTGGGCCTGTTCATCGGCCGCAACACCGGCCTTGACCGGCTCGTCTCCCCGATGGTCTACATCACCTACCCGATCCCTCAGGTGGCGCTGATCCTGTTCCTGTTCATCCTCTTCGGGACCGGGAGTGCCGCCAAGGTGGCGATGATCGCCCCGGTCCTCTTCTTCCAGATCCTCGTCTCCGCCCGCGGGGCGGCGAAGAACATCGAGGAAGAGCACCTGACGAGCGTCTTGTCCGCGGGCGCAACCCCTCGCCAGGTCTACTGGCACGTCATCCTGCCGGCGAGCCTCCCCGAGATCCTGACGAGCGTGCGGGTGACGATCGGGCTGGGGATCACCTTCCTGTATATCGCCGAGACGCAGGCCGGCCAGAGCAGCGGCCTGGGGGCGTTCATCAACAAGTACATGCTGTTTCGACGTGACCGGGCGTTCGCCGGGATCACGGCGATGGCGATCCTCGGACTGGTACTCTACATTGGGGTCGACCTCATGGAGCGGCTCCTGTGCCGCTGGAAGTACGTCAAGCGCCAGCCGGCGGGGATCACGCTGCATTTTAGGAGGAAAACAGACCGATGAAGCTCCATCGAATCTACATCGTGGCCAACACGTCCAAGGAGGGCGCCCTGCGGACCCTGGCTGTGCTCAAGGCCTGGGCACAGGCCAAGGGGATCGAAGCGGTCCCCGTCGACCGGGAGCCGCCGCGGCTCGCGGAGACGGAGGGAGCGCTCGTCGTCGCCCTGGGAGGGGACGGCACGGTGCTGCGTGCCGCCTCGCTGTTTGCGGAGTCCGCCGTCCCGATCCTCGGGGCGAACCTCGGAAGCCTGGGGTTCCTCACGCAGGTTGCTGCTTCGTCCTTGACGCTCGCCCTGGAGGCGGTCCGCGGCGATCGGTTCACGATAGAGGAGCGGATGCGGCTCTCCTTCACCACCGGGGACAGGACGGGAACCGTCCTGAACGACCTCGTGATCACCGGGACCTCGCTTCGCCGCTTCTGCGAACTCGAGCTCCTGTGGAGCGGCGGGAAGATCGCGAGCTACCCCGGAGACGGGCTGATCCTCGCCACCTCAACCGGATCGACCGCCTACAACCTCGCCGTCGGAGGACCGGTGATCGTCCCGCCGGCAGGCTGCATCCTCGCAAGCCCGCTCGCGGTGCACAAGCTCGGTGTCCTGCCGGTCGTCTTCCCCGCCGACGAGGTCCTCCGCGTGGAGACCCGCACCGCCGCGACCCTCTTCGCGGACGGCGACTTCGTCGCCGACCTACCGGCCGCGACCCGGATCACGGTAGAACGCGGAGCGATCCCCACGCGGCTCGTGCGGATGGTGGGTGCCCCCTCCTTCTTCGAGATCCTCCACGCGAAACTCAACTGGGGCGACGACGCCTCGCGCGAGAGCGGCAGCTGACCCGGAGGGCTCAGGGCATGACCACGCCGGGCATCGCCCCCCTGAGGGCGCACGGGACCTCCCACGAGGTCCTCACCTACGAGCACCGCAATAAGGGGGGCGCTACGCCGCGCAGGGGCGCTCGGGCTGCGCCCCGAGACGGTCGTGAAGAGCCTCGTCTTCCAGGCCGATGAGGCAAGCGCCCTGTTCGCCCTGATGAAGCGAGAAGAAGCTGGCGCGGGCAAGCGGCCACAAGCACGTCTCTCCCGCTACCCCACGCGGCGCGGAGCGGCTCACCGGCTACCGGGTGGGCGGGATCAGTCCGTTCGGCGCGAAGACGCCGCTTCCCGTCTTCCTTGACCGGACGGCAAGCCGGCTGCCGCAGCTCGTGATCAACGCCGGGGGACGCTCGTCCGCCTGGCCGCAGAAGACCTGATCGCGCTCATCGGCGCGGTCGTCGCGGACCTCCGCGCCGCGGTGTAGGCGAGCAATCCACCGGCCTTCACGATCTCGAGGTCACGCTCGGAGAGGTCGTGGCGCACCGAAAGGGTCGTCCCCTTGGTGAGATCCTCCAGCACAAGGACACCCTTGAGATCGGAGACGTCGATCCGCAGCCGGTCCCCTTGGTCGAGCCCGTCCGTGTCGCAGACGAGCGGGATGATCCCCACATTCACGAGGTTCGCCCGATGAATGCGGGCATAGCTCTTGGCGAACACCGCCCTGATCCCGAGCTGCCACGGGGCGAGCGCCGCGTGCTCGCGCGAGGACCCCTGTCCGTAGTTCTCCCCGCCGGCGATGAACCCGCCGTGCTTCTCGAGGGCGCGGGAGGCGAACGTCCTATCCTCGTAGTGGAAGGTGAACTTCGCGATCTCCGGCAGGTTACTGCGCAGGTGCTGGGTGAGCGGCCCGGCCGGGAGGATCGCGTCGGTCGACACCCCGTCGCCGAGCTTGATCAGCACTTCCCCCTCGAGCACCGGTTGGAGCGGCCGCTGCGGATCGAGCGGGACGATGTTCGGCGCGCGGCGGATCTCCGTCGACTCGCCGGCCGGCTCGATCAGGAGGGCGTCGTCGACCGTCAGGTGGTCGACCGTCACCGAAACGCGGGGAAGCGCCCGCGGATCCGCGATCCGTCCGGCGAGCGCGGAAGCTGCGGCGACCTGGGGGCTGCACAGGGCGATCTTGCCAAACTTGTTCCCGCCGCGTCCTGTCCAGTTACGGTTCACCGTACGAAGCGACAGGTGCCCGTACCCGGGGACGAACCCGATCCCGATACAGGCGTTGCACCCCGGCTCGATCACCCGCGCGCCGGCCTTGGTGAGGACGAGGAAGCTCCCGTCCTCCATCAGCATCTCCCATGCTTGGCGGGAGGCCGGAGAGACGATGACGTCGATCTCCGGGGAGACGTGCTTGCCCTTGAGCATCTCCGCCACGATCCTCATGTCCTGATAGGACCCGTTCGTGCACGAGCCGATGTACACCTGGTCGATCTTCGTGTCGGCCACCTCGGTCACGCTGTGGACGTTGTCCGGCATCCCGGGCATGGCGACCAGCGGCTCGAGGCGTGAGAGGTCGATCTCCAGGACCCGGTCGTAGGCCGCGTCCCGGTCGGCGGAGAGCTCGCGCCACGCCGCCTTGCGCCCCTGCAGCCGCAGGAACTCCGCGGTGACCTTGTCGGAGGGGAAGATCGAGGAGGTGGCCCCGGTCTCCGTGCACAGGTTGGTGATCGTCGCCCGCTCGGGGACCGACAGGGCCTTCACCCCCGGCCCGGCGAACTCCAGGAAGTGGCCGACGCCCCCCTCGACGGTGATCCGCCGCAGGATCTCCAGGGCAACATCCTTCGCCGCGACCCCCCAGGGAAGCGCCCCGGTGAGGACGACCCGCGTCATCTTGGGGACCGTGAGGTAGAACAGCCCGCCGCCCATCGCCACGGCGACGTCCATCCCGCCCGCGCCGATCCCCAGCATCCCGAGACCGCCGGCGGTCGGCGTGTGCGAGTCCGAGCCGAGAAGCGTCTTCCCCGGGACGCCGAACCGCTCATAGTGCAGTTGATGACAAACCCCGTTCCCGTTCTTGGAGAAGACCGCGCCGTAGTGCGAGGCGATCGTCTGCAAGAAGAGGTGGTCGTCGGTCGACTCCCCCTTGAACCCCAACGAGGTGTGGTCGGAGTAGGAGACCGCGGCCTCCGATTTGACCCGCTTGAGCCCGAGCGACTCGAACTCGAGCCACGCCATCGTTCCGGTGGAATCCTGCGTCAGGCACTGGTCGATCCGGATGCCGATCTCCGCGCCCCGTCTCAACTCCCCGTCCCACACGTGCTCCGAGAGGATCTTCTCGCTCATCGTCATGGACACGTCGACCACCTCAAGCGCTGGATTATACCCGCTTTCCTACACGGTGCAACAGCCGTTGGACGCGCCCCGACCATCGCCGTCCTCCCGGCTTCGGGGAGGGCTTCGAAGGCGCCGCGGACTCAGCACACCATGGCCGCGGCGCGCTCGCCGGAGCGGACCGCCCCCTCGATCGTCGAAGGCCAGCCGGTCCGCGTGTAATCCCCGGCAAGGACGAGGCCGTTGATCGGTGTCCCGGCCGGCGGCCGCAGCCGCTCCACCCCCGGGGCGGGAAGGAAGGTCGCCCGCGGATGGCGGATGACGAGCGCGTCGAGGAGACACGCGTCCCCCATCGCAGGAAGCAGTTCCCGGAGCGCGTCCAGAAGTTGCTCCTGAACGGCTTCTACCGGCATTCTCATCCAGGGGACCGCGGCGCTCTGAGAAACGACGAGGTGGGTCGGCCCATCGCGCCTCTGCAGCCGCGTCGCGTCGAAGATCGCCTGGAGCGGGGAGCGGATCGCAACGACGAACGGCTCCGGCATCACCGGCCGGTCGACCCACAGGTGGACATCGACGATCGGCACGGGTCGGATCCCTGCGAGCCCCGAGAACGGCGGGATCCTCTGCAGGTCGTCGGGCAGGAGCGTGAGAAGATCGCCCGGCGGGACGGCGGCGATCACCGTGCGCGCCACGAGGCGCGGCCCGCCCTCGAGTTCGATCCCCCACACGGCGCCCTGCTCGACCAGAATCCGGCGGACGCCGCAACGCAGGCGGACGCTTCCTCCCCGCGCTTCGAGGTACCCGGCCGCCGCGGAGAAGACCAACGACAGCGGCCGAGTGAACAGGCCCAGCCGCGCCCCACCGCGCCGGAAGATCCCCTCGCGAAAGACGAACGCCGCCGACCTTGCCGCGGCCTGCTCGCAGCGGGCGTTCAGCGTGGCGATCGTGATCGGGTCCCACAAGGACGCGATCACCCCCGGCGACTGGCCACGGCGGGACAGCCACACCGAGAACGGGACGTCCTCCGGGACCGCGCCCTGGAGGAGGCCCAGGCCGGCCCGCAGCACAGCGAGCCGCTCCCCGAGCGAGAGCGCCCAGTAGGAGAGCAGGCTCGGCAGGAGGTGGAGCGGCCCGGGAAGCGGGGAGGACTTAAGGATCGATCGTCCGCCCGGCCAGGCAATCGGCACCCGCATCGCCGGCTGCAGCGCGAGCGAGCCCGCCTCGCCGATCCGGACCAGGAGGTCGATCGTGCGGGTGCAGGCTCCGAGGAGGACGTGCTGGCCGTAGTCGATTTCCTCGCCGATCCTCCGGTGGAAGAAGGACGCCGCCCGCCCCCCGAGCCGCGGGGATCGCTCGAGGAGGAGGACCGTCTTCCCGCGGTCGGCCAGGGCACAGGCGGCGGCAATCCCCGCCGGACCCCCGCCGATGACAAGGACCGGGTTCATCGCAGGAGCGCCCGCAGCGCGGTGCGCAGGGTGAGCGCGAGCTTCTCGCGCGCCAGAAGCGCGACCCGGCCGGAGAAGACGTCGTAGCCCGACGCCTCGATCCGGTCGAGGACCCCCAAATACAGCCGAGAGAGCAGAAGCGGGAAGCCGCGCGCGCGGCGGGGAAGCAGGGGCAAGAGCCGCTCGCCCTCGCGCAGGGTGTCCCGCGCCCGCTCGGCCTCAAAGGAGAGGAGCGCGCGGATCGACCCGGTCATCCGCCGGGCCCGCAGGTCGTCCTCGCTCACGCCGAAGCGGTCGAGGTCTTCAGCAGGAAGGTAGATCCGATCCCGATCCAGGTCCTCGGCGACATCGCGCACGATGTTCACGAGCTGCATCCCCAGGCCGAGCGCCTCGCCGTGCTCCCGGAGCGCCGGCGCGGGAGGGACACCGCGGCGGTGGGCGAGGATCGGGAGGACGGAGAGCCCCACGGCGGAGGCCACCCGGTGGCAGTAGAGCGCGAGATCAGCGAAGGTCGCGTACCGGCTGACCGAGAGGTCCATCTTGACCCCCTCGATCACCTCGCCCAGGTCCTGCGGATCGACGCCGAAGCGGGCGATCGCGTCCTGGAGCGCCAGATCGCCCCGGGACGACGCAGCGCCCTCTGCCGCGGCGGCAAGCCGCGAGGAGAGTCGGGCAAGCGCGGCCGTCTTCTCCTCGGGCGGGCCCGCGTCGTCGGCGATGTCGTCCGCCTCTCGACAGAAGGCATAGATCGCCTCGACCGCCCACCGCTTGCGCCGGGGGAGTGTGGCGATCGCGAAGGCGAAGTTCCGCGCCTCCCGGCGGGTCAGCCGGGCGCAAGCACGGTAGGAGGCCCTCAGCGCCCGGTCCACCGCCACCTCCCCCCGGAAAACAGGCTCGCGAGGAAGATCCGCCGTTTCTCCGCCCCCGAGAGGGTCGGGCGGACACGGAGGGTGTCGTAGTCCTGCGCGGCGATCCTGTCGAGGATCGCCATTCCACCGGTGGAGAAGAGCGAAAGGTCGATCCGCAGGCGGCTTTGCACCCGGTCGAGGAGCCCCAGGCCGTCCCGGAAGAGGCCGCGGGTTCGTTCGACCTCGAAGCGCAGGAGCGCCCGCAGCGGTTCGGAGGCCTGCGGGGCGCGCAGGTCGGCCTCGGTGACCCCGTAGCAGGCCATCTCGTCCTGCGGCAGGTAGATCCGCCCGTTCTCCTCCCAGTCGCGGCGGACGTCCTGCCAGAAGTTCGTCAGCTGAAGCGCGGTGCACGTCGCGTCGGAGAGGGCGAACCGCTCCTCGTCCCGGTAGCCGAAGAGCATGAGGAACAGGCGCCCGACGGGGTTCGCCGAGTGCTCGCAGTAGTGGGCGAGCGCGGAGAACGTCGGGTAGCGGTGGGTCTCCTGGTCGATCCGGTTCGCGGTGATCAGGTGCAGGAACGGCTCCTTCGGCAGGTCGAAGCGGGCGATCGTCCCCCTGAGCGCCACGAGGACCGGGTGGCGCGGGGCACCGGTGTACGCGGCGTCGAGCTCCCGCTCGAACCGGTGAAGCAGGGCGCTGCGGTCGCCGGACGCCGTGTCGCCGATGTCATCCACCGTCCGGCAGAAGGCGTAGAGCACGGTGAGCGCCGGGCGCAGCTGCCGCGGGACGAGCCAGGAGACGACGGTAAAGTTCTCGTAGTGGGTGCGCGCGAGCTCCCGGCACAGGCGGATCGACGCCTCCAGGGAGGGGGGATCCTCTGGAGGATCGATGAGCGCAGCGAGGTGCCGGTCTACCATCCCTGCACTTGCACCACGACCTCCCGCTCCCGCGGCCGGTCGAGTTCAACGAGGAACACCCGCTGCCAGCGGCCGAGGAGGAGCTTGCCGTCCGCCACGGGGATCGACTCGCTCGACCCGAGCAGGAGGTGCTGGCAGTGCGCATGGCCGTTCGGACACTCGTCCTGTGTCATGTTCGCGGTGCGGACGAAGAAATCGTTGTGCCGGTAGTTCCCCTCCGGCGGGGCGGTCCGCTCCAGGAAGTGGGCCATGTCGTGCAGGAGCAGCGGCTCGTCCTCGTTGATCTTGATCGCCGCGGTGGTGTGGCGGGAGAAGACGACGACCGTCCCCTCCTGGATGGCGGAGCGGGCGAGGATCTCCCGCACTTCGTCGGTGATGTCGATGAACTCCGGTGCGCGGCTCGCCGTTCGCGCGATGACTTCCCGGTACAGCCTGACGGTTCGTGCTTCTTGCGTGCGCGTGTTCATGAATGATCAGAGATCTTGGCGATCTCCACTCCCCCCTTTCTCATGGTTGTGTCGTAGGTCTGAAGCCGCGCGATGACCTCCTCGATCACCGCGTCCGGGGTGGAGGCGCCGGCGGTCACCCCGACGCGTACGTCGGGCCTGAGCCACGCCTCCTCGATCTCCTCCGCCGACTCGATGTGGTAGGTCGGTACGCCGGTCTCCCTCCCGGTCTCCGCGAGCTTGCGCGTGTTCGCCGAGGAGCGGCTGCCCACCACGAGGAGCAGGTCCACCTCCCGCGCGACGGCGAGCGCCGCCTGGTACCGCCGCCCGGTCTCCGGGCAGGTCGTATCGATGATCCGGATCTCCGGCACCCGGCCGGTGAACTTCTTGGCGACCGCCTGCGCGAACTCCGCGAACCGCTCCGAGTTCTTCGTCGTCTGCGCGATGAGGGCGATCCCCGCACGGCCTTCCGGGACGTCGATCTCCGGCGTCTGGGTCGCCACGCCCTGGCCGCTGGTCCAGGAGAGGATCCCCCGCACCTCGGGGTGCTCCGCCTCGCCGTAGAGGACGACGAAGAACCCCTCCTTGACGAGCATCGCCGCGGTCTCCTGGGCGCGGCGCACGATCGGGCAGGTCGTGTCCACGAGCTCCAGCCCACGGCTACGGATCGCCTCGTAGACCTCCTCGCCGGCCCCGTGCGCGGTGATCGCCACCGCCTCACCCGGGGAGACGTCCTCGAGGTCCTTCACCAGCCGCGCGCCCTTGCTCGCCAGTGACTCCACGACCCGCGTGTTGTGGACGATCGCCCCGAGCGTGCACAGCGGGCCGTTGTGCCCGAGCTGCGTCTCGATCATCGTCACCGCGCGGCGCACGCCGAAGCAGAACCCCAACACGTTCGCCTTCACGATCCGCATCGCTGCGCCTCCAAGGCCCGGCGGTACCGGCCGAGGGCCATCACCGGAAAGACATCCCGATAGAGGTGGTAGTTGATCATGAAGTCCATCGGGAACCCCGTGCCCGTGAAGTACGGCTCGTCCCAACCGCCCGTCTCGGTCTGCGAGTTGACGAGGAATCCAACCCCTCGCCGCGTCGCCGGGTGATCGACCTCCCCGGCGGCGATGAGCGCGAGCAGCGCCCAGGCCGTCTGCGACGCGGTCGACGGACCCCGTCCCCGCCAGTCGGGATCGGCGTACCCCTCGATCCGTTCCCCCCACCCGCCGTCGTCCTTCTGGTAGTCGAGGAGCCAGGCGACCGCCCGCCGGACCGCCGGCGCGTCGGGGGACCCGCCCACCGCGGTGAGGGCAGGGAGCACGGCGCCGATCCCGTAGGTCAGGTTCACGCCCCAGCGGCCGAACCACGCCCCGTCGGGCTCCTGCTCCCGCTCCAGGTACGCGAGCGCCCGATCGAGCGGTCGATCTCCCTTCCGCCGGCCGAGCCGGCCGAGGAGCTCCACGATGTGCGCCGTGACGTCAACCGACGGCGGATCGACCATCTCCCCGAAGTCGGCAAACGGGATCTGCCGCAGGAACGTCTTCGTGTTGTTCCGATCGAACGCACCCCACCCCCCGTTCCTGCTCTGCATGGAGAGGATCCAGTCGAGGCCGCGGCACATCGCCTCCGCCTTGCGCGGTCCGTCGCACCGCAGCCCAAGAAGCGCGATCATCACGAGCGCCGCGTCGTCGGTATCCGGATAGATGTCGTTTGCGAACTCGAATGCCCACCCACCGGAAACCCCGCGGCTGCGCACCTGCCAGTCCCCGCCGACGGTGATCTGCTCGTCGAGGAGCCAGGTCCCGGCCCGAAGAAGCGCAGGATGGTCGCCGGGCAGTCCGGCCTCCGCGAGGGCGAGCGCGGCAAGCGCGGTGTCCCAGACCGGGGACAGGCAGGACTGCAGCCGGAAGGTGTCGCGCTCCTCGATCGCGAACCCCTTCTCGCCGTAGAACCCGGAGAACCCCTTCGCCATGACCGGGTCATCCATCCCGCGGCCGAGGCTGCGCAGCGCGATCAGCGAGTAGACCCACGGCGGCTGGATCCCACCCCACGACCCGTCCGCCTCCTGGCGATCGACGATCCACTCCGTTGCCCGGCGGATCGCGCGCCGCCGAAGCGGTTTCCACGGCAAGCGGTCATAGACCCGCAGCCCCCGGTCGAGAAGCAGGAACAGGCGCGACCAGCCGGTGTCCCTCACCGGAAGGGAGGGATCGGCCACGGCTACCCCGCGGAGGAACAGTTCGTCGACGTGTGCCCAGCGCGGCAGCGGGTAGACCGGCCGCAGCGTCTGGATGATCGCCATCGGGACGATCGTCCCCCGCGCCCAGCAGGCGAAGTCGTAGATGCTGATCGGCACCCAAGGAGGCAAGAGGACCAGTTCGGGCGGCAGCATCGGGGTCCCACGCCAGTCCCACTCTCCGAGCAGGGCGAGCCAGATCTTCGTGAACACGCGGGCCTTCTCGATCCCGCCCTGATCGAGGATGAAGGCGCGCGCCCGCGTCATCTCCGCACGGTCCGTAGCGACACCGGCGAGCTTAAGCGCGACGTACGCTTCGATCGTCGTCGACAGGTCGCCCGGCCCCTCGTACCAGTTGGCCCACGTCCCGTCCGGCCGCTGCATCGAGAGGATGTAAGCGGCGATCCTCTCCCACTCCGCCTGGTCGGGGATCCCGAGGATGTGCCGCAGGAGGAGGTGCTCGGCCGTGATCGAAACGTTCGACTCGAGCTCCCCCCACCAGAACCCTTCCGGGGACTGCAGCGAGAGGAGGTGGGCGATTCCCCCCTCGAGCGCGCGGTCCACGGCGCTTCGCTGCGACAGGAGGGAGGAGCTTGCTTCGCGCTCAGCCATCCCGAGCCCCTCCCTCCCGAAGGTACCGACGCACCGTGTCCACGAACTCACCGACCAGGCGGCCCTCCGGCACCCGCCGCTTCACCGGTTCCCCGTGGATGCAGATCGTCCCGTTCCCTTCCCCGCCGTAGAGGGCGACCTGCGCGTCCCTCGCCTCCCCGATCCCGTTGACGATGCACCCCATGATCGCCACCTGCAACGGTTCGGTCACATCGACCAGTTCGGCCTGAATTTGCTGCGCGATCGAGGAAACGTCGATCCGCGTCCGCCCGCAGGTCGGGCAAACCCGGTAGGCGATCCCCCGCTGCCGGAGGTTGAGCGCGGAGAGGATCTCGTAGGCGACCCGCACCTCCTCGACCGGATCCCCGGCAAGCGAGACCCGCAGCGTGTCGCCCAACCCCTCGCAAAGGAGGATTCCCAGGCCGACCGCGGAACGGATCGCACCCCCCCACGGGGTTCCCGCCTCGGTGATCCCGATGTGGAGCGGGTAGTCCACCTGCTCGGCGATCCGCCGGTAGGCGGAAAGGGTCATCGGCACGTCCGTCCCCTTGAGCGAGAGGACGATCTCCGTGAACCCGAGCTCCTCGAGGAGCCGCACCTCTTCCAGGGCGCTTGCGACCATCCCCTCGGCGGTGGCGTGCCCGTGCGGGTCGAGGAACGCCAGGGCGAGCGATCCGGAGTTCGCCCCGACGCGGATCGGGATCCCGGCCTGCTTGGCGGCGACGACGACCTGTCGGATCTTCCCGGGGTCGGTGATGTTCCCCGGGTTCAGGCGCAGCTTGTCGGCGCCGGCCTCGATCGCTGCGAGGGCGAGCCGGTGATCGAAGTGGATGTCGGCGACGAGCGGGATCGGGCAGCGCGCCACGATCTCGCGCAGCGCCGAAGCCGCCTCGTTGTCGGGGACGGCGACCCGCACCACCTCGCAGCCGGCGCGCACCAGCCGCTCGATCTGGGCGAGCGTCGCCGCCACGTCGCGGGTGTCGGTGTTCGTCATCGACTGCACGACAATCGGCGCCCCACCCCCGATCGTGACCGTGCCGACACGCACCGCCCGCCGGGTCATGCTCCACCTCCGGGGCACGCACCGATCAACGCCGGCACCGCCCGCCCGATCGCCCGGGCGGCGACCACGGCCCGTCGGGCAAGCCGCAGGGTGAGGAGCGGACGGCAGAGAAGCTGCCGCAGCGGCGGACGAAACGACGTGAACGGGAGCGCGTCCTGCGCCGGGTCGAGGACGGCGCGCAGCGACAGGAACCCGATCCCCCGCCTTCGGGCGAGCGCCGCGACCGGCCCGGCCTCCATCTCCACGGCGATCGCCCCACCCGCGCGCAGCCGCGCCTTGTGCTGTGGGGCCGACACGACCACCTCAAGGGACGCCACAAGCCCCACCCGCACCGCAACCCCGGCCGCTTCGAGCCCTCGGCGGGCCGGCTCGAGGAGCGAACGATCGATCGCCACGGTCTCTGCACCGCAGCGGATCCCGTCGGCGAGGACGATCTCCCCGGGCCGCAGTTCAGGATCCAGGCCGCCGCAGAACCCCGTCGAGACGATCAGGCTCGGCTGCTCCCGTGCGAGCGCCCTGTCGAGCGCGCCCGCCGCGGCCCGGCCCATGGGGGTGTGCACGACGCGAATCCCTGGCGTGCGCGGGATGAACAGCGTCTCGATCCGCGTGCAGGACGCCACGACGATCACCCCCTCCGCTCCTCGCGCGCGACGGTGAGCAGCTCCCAGGGATGGGAGAAGGCGTGCAGGATGCTCGCCCCCTCGAAGGAGGAGTGCATCATGCAGTTCGCGCACCGCCGGTCCTTGCCGGGCCCGTAGCGCGACCACAGCGCCGGGTCGAACAACCCGTCGATGTCGTCTGTGTGCTCGTCGGCCAGGATGTAGCAGGGCTTCCGCCACCCGCGCACCGTGTAGGTCGGGGTGGTCCAGGCGGCGCAGGGGTAGGTCTGCTCCCCGCGCAGGAAGTCGAGGTAGAGAGGGTTGTTGTAGAACGGAAACCCGTTCTCCGGATCGAGGACCTGCCGGAAGACGGCGATCGACTCCTGTCGCTTCAGGAACAGCTCCCGGTCGGGAACGTCCTCGTACGCGTACCCCGGAGAGACCATCAGCCCCTCCACACCGAGCCGGGTGAGCGTCCTGAACAGCTCATGCAGGTCCTCCACATCCGAACCGTGGAACAGGGTCGTGTTCGTGTTGACCCGGAACCCCCGCCGGAGCGCTTCGCCGATCCCGGCGGTCGCCTCCTCGTACGTTCCCGGGCGGGTGACCCGGTCATGGATCTCCCGGGTACCGTCGAGGTGAACGACAAAGGACAGGTAGGGGCTCGGGCGGAACAGGTCGAGCCGCTCGCGCAGGAGCAGGCCGTTGGTGCACAGGTAGATGAACCGCCTCTCGTCGAGCAGGCCGCGGACGACCTCCCCGATCTGCGCGTGGAGGAGCGGTTCCCCTCCGGAGACGGAGACGACCGGGGCGCCCGAGGCCCGAACGGCGGCCAACGACTCCTCGACCGAGAGCCGCTCTTGGAGGGCGTCCTTGTACTCGAGGACCCGACCGCAGCCGATGCAGTGGAGGTTGCACGCTTCGAGCGGTTCGAGCATGGTGACGAACGGGAAGAACCTTCGACACTTCGCCTTCTGGGCCACGAGATACCGTGCCATCTTCAGGTCGAGTTTCAGCGGGCGTCTCATTTCTTCCTCCTCGCCAGGTAGTCGATCAGTTCGCTCATCTCCTCTGCACCGTTCTGCGAGAACGGGAGCCGCTTGAGGTGGGCGCTCGCCCGGTCGAGCGCAGCGGTCACCGCCTCCTCGCCGGCCTCCCGGATCCCCAACCGCTCCATCAGCCCGATCACGCGGGCGACCTCCCCTTCGCTGATCCGAGGTTCGGCGTAGATCGCCTGCAGGGCTTCCCGCTCGGGCTGCGGCGCGCGGTCGAACACAACGGCCACGGGAAACGACTTCTTCCGCCGACGGATGTCCGACCCTTCCGGCTTTCCGGTCTCCGCTCCGTTCCCCCAGACCCCCAGAAGGTCGTCGCGGATCTGGAACGCCCGTCCGAGCGCCCTCCCCAGGCCGACCAGGTCCCGGATCACCGTCGCCTGCCCCCCACCGAGGACCCCGCCGAGTTCCAGGGCGCAGCGGATCAAGGCACCGGTCTTCTTGTCTACCATCTCGAAGTAGACACCCAGCGTGACCTCCTCCTTCTCGAAGGCGAGGTCCAAGCCCTGCCCCTCGATCATCTCCACGGTCGCACGCAAGAGCACCCCGAGGCTCTCCTCTCCAGCCTGCAGCGCCTGGGCCATGGCCAGGGTCTGCATCAGGTCGCCAGCGTTGATCGCCTGCTCCACGCCGTACAGGCTCCACACGGTCCGCCGGCCGCGCCGCACCGCGTCGCGGTCTTGAATGTCGTCGTGGATGAGCGAGAAGTTGTGGATCAGTTCGAGCCCGACCGCCGCGGACAACGCGCGCGCCGGGTCCGCATCAAACTCGTCTGCGGTGAAGAGAACCAGGCTGGGACGAAGCAACTTCCCGAGCGTCCTGCACGGGACACCGCGCTCGTCCTCAAGGCCGACGTGGTAGCGCAGCGCCCAGTACAGCAGGGACTCCCCGACCAGGGCGTCGCGCAGCCCTTGCTCGATGCGGTCACCGTAGCGGGAAAGCAATCTAGGCCCCATCGTCGATCCCCGGGGGAGGCGAGAAACGGACGAGGCCGAGCGCCTCGGCCGCGCGCACGAGGTCGGCCGCGTTGTGCGCACCGAGTTTTCGCATCAGGCGCGCACGGTGATTCCTTACCGTGTGCAGGCTGCGCACCATGACGTCCGCTATCTCCGCATTCCTTTTCCCCTCTGCGATAAGCTGCAGCACCTCCCGCTCGCGCGGGGTCAGCGGGTTGTCCTGCGCTGGCGCGGCCCCAGGCGGGAAGTACTCCCCGCCCGCAGCGACCGCCCGCACCGCCTCAATCAGCCGCTGCGGCGCCTCGTCCTTCAGGACGTATCCCTTCGCCCCGAGCCGCCGGGCCCACGCCACGTAGCCGGGATCCGGGTACATGGACAGGATCAACACGCGGGTCCCCGGGGAGACCTGCTCGATCCGCCGGGCCGCCTCAAGGCCGTTCAAGAGGGGCATCGAAACATCGACGACCGCGACGTCGGGGCGGAGCGCCCGCACCACCCGCACGAGCTCGCGGCCGTCCCCGGACTCCCCCTCCACACGGATCGACGACGTCTCGAGGAGGGCCTTAATCCCCTGCCGAACCAGTGTGTGGTCATCCCCCAGAACCACCCGAACCGTCCTCATCCTGCGAGTGTAGCCCAAAGCCTGCCCGTCTGAAATGGGGTGGATGGATCAATCCGGCCGGCACAGTCCCGTCCGCCGTGCGTAGGCAACGAGGCCGGCCTGCGTATGCACGTCGAGTTTCTCCATCAGTCGCTCCCGATGGTGAGCGATGGTCCTCTCGCTCAGCCCGAGTGCCGCGGCAATCCGATCATTGGATTGCCCCTCGCCGATCAGGGTGAGGACCTCCCTCTCGCGTGGGGAAAGGACGTGGCTGACCGGGAGGCGTTCCCCGCGGGCGACCCGGTGGATCGCCTCGACCAACGCCTGCGCGCAGGCCGCCTTGGAGACCAGGCCGCAGGCCCCCCGCTCGATGGCCTCCGCGGCAACCTCCGGCTCATCGTACATCGACAGGATGAGGATCCGGGTCCTTGGACAGGCCTCGCGCAGGCGGGGGATCGCCGACAGTCCGTCCAGGCCAGGCATGGCGAGGTCGAGCAGAAGAACATCGGGGCTCAGGTCCGCAAGGCAGGCCACCGCCGAAGACGCGTCGCCGGTGGCTGCCACGACCTCGATCCCCGGATCCCCGGAAAGCAGGCGCGTGAGCCCTTCGCGCACCAGGGAGTGATCATCCGCGATCGCGACCCGCAGGCGTTCCACAGGGCACCTCCACGGTGATCGTCGTCCCGTTCCCCGGAGAGGAGACCAAGCGCATCTGGCCCCCGCTTCCCTCGACCCGCTCTCTGATCCCGCGCAGCCCGAGTCCCTGGGCCTCCTGCGGCCGAAACCCGATCCCGTCATCGGAGACCGACAGGGTGATGCCCAGAGCCGTCTCGGCGAGCCGGACCTCGACCCGCTTTGCCCGGGCGTGGCGCTTCACGTTCGCAAGGGCCTCCTGCGCCACGTGGAACAGGAGGGTCTCCACGGGCGGATTCGGGAGCCGCTCCCCCGCCTCCACGTGGACCACGATCTCGAGGTCGCTTCCCGAACCGACCATCTCCGCAAGGCGGTGGAGCGAGGGGACGAGGCCGAGGTCATCGAGCAGCGGCGGGCGCAGGGAGTAGGCGAGGGTCCGCGTCTCAGCGATCGCTTGGTCCACGATCTGGAGCGCCTCAGCCCCATCCGATGCGGGAACCTTCCCGGAGAGGGCGGCGAGCCGGAGCTTCACCGCAGCGAGCGATTGGCTCAGGTGGTCGTGCAGCTCGCGGGCGATCCGGCGGCGCTCCTCCTCCTGCGCGGAGAGGCGCTTCTGCGACAGCGTTGTGAGCTCCCGCTCCCGCTGCGCCAGGATCCGGTTTTTTCGGTCGTAGATCTGCGTGAACGAGCGGACGGTGTAGGCGAGCAGGCTGTAGAACCCCACCACCCCGACGAGGATCGTCGTCAGGTCGTAGGACAGGCTGGGGTGGCCGGACGCCCGCAGCGGGAAGAGCTGCCGGTGGGGGATGACCCCCGCGTACTCGAGCAGGACGACCAGGGCGTAGAGGAACACCACAAGCCCGGTGACGAGCCCTCCCTGCAGCGGCGGCAGGAAGAAGTTCGCGTAGATCACGGTGAACAGGTAGAAGATGTTCCCGATCCACTGGCTGCCTCCAGTGAGGTAGACGAACAGCGTGACGATGACGATCTCCACGAGGAAGAACCCGGTGTGCGCCCAGTGGAGCGCCGGCGCGGTGTCGATCCGCCTCACCAGCGCCTGGAACGGGAACGTGGTGAGAAACCAGACGAACGGCGCGTAGAACAGGGGATTGAGGTAGCTGATCCCGCTCGTAAGGATCACGATCAGGGCGACTCCGGCGAACGCCCCCAGCGTGATCCGTCGCGCAAGGATCGTCTTCTCGACGATCTGCTTCAGCTCGGCGAAGACCGGATCCGCCATCGCGCTTGCCGCTCCGGGGGACTACTTCAGGGTCGGCGGAAGAACGATCTTCCCGAAGTTTTTCTCGTAGCGGGAAACGTTCTCGGCCATCGCCTGGTAGAGGCGCTTCATGTGTTCGGGGCTGAGGATCACCCGCGTGGTGAGGAGGGCCTGATCGCCTTTCTCCGTCTGGGTTTGTGGATCGACAAACAGAAAGTCTACCACGAACTCCTCCTTGCGATGGGTGATGAGCGCGAGGTTCGAATACACGCCCCGCCGGATCTCGTTGTCCGCCGTGATCTGCATCTGCCGGCTGCCCGCCATCCTGCCACCTCCAGTTTCCGCGAGATGGTAGCCCGGTCCCGCCGATCAGGCAACCTAACGGCCGAGGAACTGCGCGAAGAATTGGGAGATCGTCCGCTGGTGGTGGCCGAGGACGAGGATGTGATGGTTTCCCAGGGGCGCGGTGAGGAGCGGATCGAGCGGTTCCTTGACCGACAGGGTCACCTGCGTGCGGCACAGGTCCTCGCGGTGCGGGGTGCCGATGACCTCCCCCTTGCGGATGAACAGGCGGTTCAACCGCTCACCGCCGAGGCGGAACAGGGTGCACGGCCCCGCGGGGAGGTGGGCGGCAATCCCCACGCCGAGGCCGGACTCGAAGTGACTACGGATGACGTAACTCGTGGACAGGGACAGCGGGCAGCTGCAGTGGGCGACGACGAGGTTCCCCGCCGCGGTGTCGATCTCCACGATGTTCGCCATGAACGCGGCCTGCTGCGTGAGGAGCGTGCCCACATACAGGGAGAAGAGCGCCTGCAGGTCGCCCTCGCACCCCGCGGGGATCCGCTCGTCGTTCAGGCGGGAGAGGGCGTAGCACCCGGTGTTTCGCAGGCGGGTCACCAGGTCGAAGCAGCGGACGGTGCACGCGGAGAGCCGCTCCTCGTCAATCAGGGAACGCAGTGCCGTGTAGATCGCCACGCTCTCCCGCAGCGTCTCCTTGCTCGCCTCGCTCACCTGCGCCGCCCCTTTGGTAAACCGGGACACGTCCCCACGCGGCGGGCGAGCGTTCGTCACCCGTTCGACCAGCCGGTCCATCGGCACGTCGACGAGCTCGATCCCGAGGTTCCCCTTGAGGAAGGCACGATCCACATCGCTTGCGACCAGCCAATCGGACGGCTCACCGATCAGACCGATCCGGCTGAAGCGCAGCGCCTCCCAGGCCGAGGCGACCCGGAGCTCACGGGTGAACCCCGCGGCGATCACCTCCGGGGATCCGAAGAGGATTCGGCCCTCCCCTCCGTCCCGATGGATGCGAGCGAGGATCTCCAGGCATGCGGGAAGCGAGTTGTGCCCGGGGTGGGCAACCAACAGGGTCGGAGACGGAAGCTGAGAGACCATCTTCAGGACCTCCCGCTCCACCCCGCCGGTCAACACGAGGATCGCGACGAGCCCTTCGCCAGTGGGAAAAGGGACCTCCTGCAGGTCAAACCAGACCGCCGCAGCGATCCCCGAGAGGAGGTCCGTCTTGAGGTGGGAGATCTCCCGCTCGCCGTGCAGGCGCGAGGCCCGCGCGATGACCTCAACCTTGTTCATGCCCTGATCCTATGCGACGCAATCCACATCGGGAAGGAAGAGCGGACCTTGCTGCCGGACACCGGTCACCTGGAAGAGCCCTGTTTGGAACCTCACTTCGGCCTTGTGCCGTCCTCCATCCGGACGGAGCTCATCCCGGAAACCCGTTCTGAGCGTCGATTCGTACCTTACCATGAAGGATCGCCCTTGCCCGGGGCCGCCGAACGCGTACACTCGGTCTGGCGATGAAGTCCGTCGTGAAGCACTGTGCGGGCAGTGGATGACCTCCACCCAAACCAAGCCCGAGGGGGAGGGTAGAGATGATCTTCCAAAGCGCTCTTAAGGAAACCTGTCGCGTCATCCTCCGAAGCGACCTTACTGTGAATCTGCTTCGCATCCGTTCAAGGACGCCACAGACCCTGCGCCAGCTCGTCCGCACGCGAGTTATCCGGGAATCGATGCCCAGGTCCACTCCATGCGCACCGAGCTCAGTCCCACCGCCGCGGTCAGCGACGTGCGGCACCACGGACTGATCACACGGGTCGGCCTGGTGAGCGATCCCGCGGTCCCGCGGATGCACGCCGAACTCCTCCGCACGACGCTGCTCGCGTTCCTCGCCTTTCCAGAGCTTGCCCACCAGGCGTTCTACGCCGCCTGCCCCGGGGAGGACCCGCCGCCCGGGACTCCGGAGAAAGCGGCAAGACAGGTACTCGGCTGGTACCGGCTGAGGGACGTCGCGACCCGCCCGGCCCGTCTGAACCTGGTCCGGGCCCTGGCTGGGGATGGCCCGCCGGCTGCTCGAACGCAAACTCGCAGGCCCGCAAGACGGCTCGCAGGGTGAGACCGAGAGCGTCCCCTCCCGAGGAGGCGGCGCTTTTCCCAAGACGGCTTCAACCGCTTCCCCTAGTGTCATGTCCGACAAATAGGCTAGACTAAGCATTCTGGCTCTGCTGCGCCT
>CAZBWD010000001.1:0-32745 GCA_964495585.1 uncultured Thermotogae bacterium | reverse complement strand
CAGAATGACGGCCCACTCAACGGTTCTTCGTGTTCGTGTTGCCTTGCGCATCTTCCTCTATAATACAGATCAAGGGGGTAGAGAGAATGGGACGCGCACCTGGGGTGACCCTGTGAGGAGATTCCTGCGCTACTTGTGGGACACGTTTGTCAGCGGGCTTCTGGCCATCCTGCCCGTAGGCGGCTTGGCCTACATCCTTTGGTTCCTTTACCGGCTGCTCGACGGCCTGGTCGGACGGACCACTCCGTTCGGGCACATGGTCGAGCGGGTGCTCGGGCGCTGGATTCCAGGGATGGGATTCTATATGCTCGCGATCCTCATCCTCGTCATCGGCCTGGTCACCCGCAACTTCCTCGGCCGGACCCTCCAGTACGCGCTCGACAGGCTCTTCCTTTCCCTGCCCGGGATCCGCAAGATGTATGGGACGCTCAAACAGTTCACCAGCGCGGTTCTGAGCCGTAACGCCTCGTCCTTCCAGAAGGTGGTGATGTTCGAGTACCCCCGCCCGGGGCTCTACGCCATCGGGTTGGTCACCAACGAGAAGGTGGGCAAGCTCGGGGAGGCGGCCGGGGAGGAGTCCCTGCTGGTGTACGCCCCGACCGCACCCAATCCGCTCTCGGGTATGATGTTGCTCGTCCCCAAGCGGTCGGTCACCTACCTCGACATGCCGGTGGATGACGCCTTGTCCATGGTCCTTTCAAGTGGATCCGTCCTGCCACAGAGCCTCGCGGGGACGGGCGAGCGGCCGCCTCGACCCCGGTTCAACCCGTTCGCACGGCGGGGGTAAGGAGGAACGACATGGCGATCTTCAAGGACAAACACTACTTTCGCGTCAAGCTGGACAGGCAGATGGACGAGAGCCTGTGGATGCGCTGCAAGTCGTGCGGCGAGCTGGTCTTCAAGCGGCGGGTACGGGAGAACAACAACATCTGCCCCTACTGCGGGGAGTACTTCTTCCTCACCGCCCGCGAGCGGCTCGAGTCGTTGATCGACGAGGGGAGCTTCGTCGACATCTCCCGGCCGATCGTTGCGGCGGATCCCCTGAAGTTCGTCGACACGAAGCCCTACCCGGAGCGGGTGGAGGAGGCGCAGGAGAAGACCGGCCTGCCGAGCGCGATCATCCTCGGACAGGCTGCTGTGTCGTCGATCCCGGTGGTGATCGGGGTGATGGAGTTTCAGTTCATCGGCGGGAGCATGGGCTCGGTGATGGGCGAGCAGATCTGCCACGGGATGGAAGAGGCGATCGAACGGCGTTGCCCGTTCGTTCTCGTCTCCTCGTCGGGTGGAGCGCGGATCCAGGAAGGAATCTTCTCGCTTCTGCAGATGGCGAAGACGGCGACCGTGCGCGTGCAGCTCGCGGAGGCGCGCCTCCCGTTCATCTCCGTCATGACCTACCCGACGACCGGCGGGGTGCAGGCATCGATCGCCAGCCTGGGGGACGTGATCATCGCCGAAAAGGGGACGATGATCGGATTCGCTGGCCGACGGGTCATCCAGAGCACGATCGCCGAGGAACTCCCGAAGAATTATCAGACCGACGCCTTCGCCCTCGAGCACGGGCAGATCGACCGGGTGATCGGGCGGGAGGACCTGCGGGAGGAGATGGCAACCGTCCTTTCGTTCTTTACGGAGGAGTCGAGATGAGCGACGAGCGGACGCTCGACCTCCTGGAGACGAAGATCCGGGAGCTACGTGAACTCAACAAGACTGATGGCATCGATCTTTCAAGCGAGATCGAGCGTCTGGAGAAGAAGCTCGACGCGATGCGGGAGGAGCTCTACGCCAACCTCAGCGACTGGGAGCGCGTGAAGCTCGCCCGGCACGCGGAGCGGCCGTACGCGCTTGACTACATCGGCGAAATCTTCACCGACTTCTTCGAGCTGCACGGAGACCGGATCGCCGGGGACGACCAGGCGCTCCTGATCGGGCTCGCCCGGCTGGAGAGCCGAAGTGTCGTCGTGATCGGCCAGCAGAAGGGGCGATCGACCCAGGAGAACAAGGAACGTTTCTTTGGGATGACCCGCCCGCAGGGGTACCGCAAGGCGCGGCGTGCCCTGCTGCTTGCGGAGCGGTTCGGTTTCCCCGTCGTGTCGCTGATCGACACCCCCGGGGCCTACCCCGGCCTCGAGTCCGAGGAGATGAACATCGGGGGCGCGATCGCGGAGAACCTCGTCTTGATGGCGCGGATCAAGGTCCCGACGATCGCGGTGCTCATCGGGGAGGGCGGTTCGGGCGGCGCGCTGGCGGTCGCGCTGGCGGACCGGGTCCTCATGCTCGAGAACGCCGTCTACTCGGTGATCAGCCCGGAGGGAGCCGCGGCGATCCTGTGGAAGGAGAAGGACCACACTAAGGAGGCGGCCGCCGCCCTCCGTCTCACCGCTCCGCACCTCTTGGATCTCGAGGTGATCGACGAGGTGATCCCCGAGCCGCTGGGCGGAGCGCACAAGGATTTCAAGGCGACCGCTGTGGCCCTGAAGGAAAGCCTCCTGCGCCAACTGGCGGTGCTTCGCGCACTGCCGATCGGGGAGTTGCTGAACGCCCGCGGGAAGCGCTACCGCGGGTTCGGCCGCTACCGCACCCTGACCGGCTAGCGGGCCGTGTCGCCTGTCTTGTGCGGCCCGGCTGGCCCCGGTATAAGGAGACACTTGTCGATCGGGTGAGGTGATCCGGGCATGGCATTTCATCGGGGGAAAGCGCTTCTGGCAGCCTATCGGCAGGCCCAGGCCGACGGGTACGCGTTCATGGCGAACAACATCGCCGAGCCGAACGTCCTCATCGGGCTGCTCGAGGGGTACACCGCCCGCCGCTCGGATCTCATTGTCCAGGTCAGCCCTGGGGCGGCGACGTTCGCGGGCGGCGGTGACAAACGGGTTGGCCTGCGCGTCCTGTCGGGGATGGTCCGCGAGCTGGCAGCCGCCTACCCGATTGGTGTCTTCCTGAATCTCGACCACTTCACGGTCGACGAGATGCCTCTCATCGCCGAAGCGATCGAAGAGCGGCTCGTCTCGTCGGTGATGATCGACGCCTCCAGGGAGCGCTTCGACGAGAACGTTCGTATCAGCTGCGAGGTCGTGGAAATGGCGAAGGCGGGGGATGTCCTGGTCGAGGCGGAGCTCGGGAGGATCAAGGGCGTGGAGGATAAGGTCGCCTCGGCAGAGGCGTTCTACACGGACCCGGAGGAGGCGGTGGAGTTCGTGAGAGCGACCGGAGCCGACCTCCTCGCGGTGTCGATCGGCACGCAGCACGGGGTCTCCAAGGGGAAGGAGATCGTCCTAGAGACCGGGATCGCCGCGCAGATCCGCGACCGGCTCGCGGCGGCGGGTGTTCCAGTCCCGCTTGTCCTGCACGGTAGTTCTGGCCTGCTATCCGCGCAGATCCGCGAGGTGATCGATTGCGGGATCTGCAAGCTGAACAAGGATACTCGCTACCAGTACGAGTACGCTCGAGCCGCCTGGGCGTTCTATGCTGCTCACCGGGACAGGATCGTGCCGCCTGAGGGCGTGCCGGGCGAGGCGAGCGGGCTCTTCTCGGGGACCGACTGGACACCGGACAAGAAGGCGTTCGATCCCCGGGCCGTGGGCAGGGCGGTGCAGGCGCGGATCAGGGACGTGGCGATCGAGCTGCTCGACCAGGCGGGCAGTGCGGGAAAGTCGCTTTGTGGAGGGGAGGCATGATGATGCGAGCAGGGCTGCTGACAGGCGGGGGTGATTCCCCGGGGATCAACGCGGCGATCCGCTCGATCGTCCGCTTCGGGTACAAGCACGGCGTGGAGACGATCGGGTTCCTCGAGGGGTGGAAAGGGCCGGTGGAAGGGCTCGCCCGCCCGCTCGGACACGACGACGTGTCGGGGATTCTGCATATTGGCGGGACGATCCTCGGTAGCTCCCGGACGAATCCGTTCAAGACCGAAGGGGCCGTGGAGCGGATCCTCGGCAACCTCGAGCGCAACGCCATCGATTTCCTGATCGTGATCGGCGGGGACGACACCCTGGGGGTCGCACACCGGCTCACCCCGCACGGGGTGAAGGTCATCGGGATTCCGCAGACGATCGACAACGACATCGCGATGACCGACTACTCGCTGGGGTTCTCCTCGGCGCTCGACGTCATCACGGAGGCACTCGACCGGCTGCACACGACCGCGTTCTCACATCACCGCGTCCTTATCCTGGAGGTCATGGGACGGGACGCCGGCTGGCTGAGCCTGATGGGGGGGATTGCCGGCGGGGCGGATGTCATCCTCATTCCCGAGGAAAAGTTCGATGTGGAGGCGATCCACCGCAAGATCCTGCATCGACAGGCGCGCCAGAAGCACTTCAGCATCATCATCATCGCCGAGGGGGCGACCCCGATGGGGCTCGACGGCCAGGTGCTGGCCGAGGCGGAGGTCGACGCGTTCGGGCACGTCCGGCTGGGAGGCGTGGGGCAGTACCTGGCGAACCAGCTCTCCCAGCGGATGCAGATACCGGTGCGCGTCACGAACCTGGCCTACCTGCAGCGGGGGGGGAGCCCGTCTCCGTTCGATCGGATCCTCGCCACGCGGTTCGGCGCGGCAGCGATCGAGTTCGCGGTTGAGGAACAGTTCGACGTGATGACCGCCCTCCATGGGACGAGGATCGAGGCGGTCGCCTTGGAGGAGGCGCTGCGGCGTTCCCGGCCGGTCGACCCCGGCCTGCTGTACCTCGTTGACCTGTTCGAGTAGCGCGGTCGCGCTGCGCAGTAAGGCGGCGGCTTCCCCGGCTTCGTTGACGGGTTGCGTCTTTTCTGCTAAGATTGCATCGTAGAAGGAGGGGGGCATGAAGGTCAAGATCGTCGAGCGGTATCCGACCCCGAGCGAGACGCTCCGCAACTATGTGGTGGAAAAGACCCAAGGCCTGGAGCGGTACTTCGAGCGGATCATCAGCGTCGATGCGGTCCTCGCGGTGGAGAAAGAACGGCAGATCGCTGACCTGCACGCTCACTTGACAAACCGCAAGGTCATCACGGCGCGCGAGGAGTCCCCCGACATGTACGCGTCGATTGACAAGGCGATCGACCGTCTGAAGCGCCAACTCGTCAAGTACAAGGACCACCTTCACGATCGTGGGGCGTCGGTCCTCTCGGTCAAGGTCGCGGCCGAGGCCGAGGCCGCGAGCAAGCCCCGGGAGATCCTCCGGACCAACATGTACTTCCAGAAGCCGATGACCCCGGAGGAGGCCTGTCTCCAGCTCGACGCGTTGGACAAGGAGTTCTTCGTGTTCATCAACGCGGAGATCGGAGAGGTCGGCATCGTCTATCATCGCAAGGACGGGAACTACGGCCTGATCGAGCCGAAGCACTGAGACAGCGAGGACAGGGTGTGGTAACAGCACTGTGCCTGTATTCCGGAAGCCTGGCGAGCCGCGTGGCCGCGCGCTTGGTCGCCCGCTCGCCGCTGGTGGACCGAACGGCCCTCCTCCACTTTCGCTCGCCGTTCTTCGCTGAGGATGAGCGTCTGCGGGAGCAGGTCAAGGACGAATGGCCAGGCGTGATCTTCCGCACACAGTCGTTGAAGAAGGACTACCGGCGTCTGGCGAACATCCCCCCTGGGCGGCCGTTCTCCCTCAAGCGCAGCTGCCTGAGCTGTCGAACGCTGATGCTGGTCCGTGCCATCCGCTACATGGAGCGGATCAAGGCGGATTTCATCGTCACTGGCGACCTCGTCGGACGCCACGGACTCGGGCGTGAGGAGCTCGAGCGGATCACCGAGGACCTCGGCGTGGGCGGGCTCGTGGTGCGACCGCTCTCGGCTCGGCTTCTTCCCCCGAGCCTCCCCGAGCGCGAGGGGTGGCTCAACGAGGACGCGCTGTGCGACCTGCGCGACGGCGACGAGGCCCGGCTGGTCGCGCTCGCCCGTCGCCTGCGGCTGTCCTCCAACGACCCGATGAACGTCGCGAGCCGCTGCAAGCTGACGCAACCCGGGTTCGGGAAGCGCCTGGAGAACCTGTTCGAGGAGGACCGGTTCACGCTGAACGCCCTCAAGCTCCTCGAGTTCTCGCTTTACTACAAACACCCACCCGACGTGAAGATCGTGCTCGCCGTCGACGAGGAGGAGAAGCGAGCGCTGCAGACCTTCTTCCTCCCGCAGGACCTGCGCGTGTACCTCCCCACACCGCGCAGCCCGCTCGCCCTGGTGCGCACCGACTGGGCGAGCAAGTCCCCGCAGGAGGTTGAGGAGATCATCGTGCTGGCCGCGCGGATCGCGGTGACGCACAGCGCGACGGCGCCGGGCCGGAGCGTGCCGGTCAAGTACCGGTTCGAGAAGGATGATGAGACCTCGCAACTGAACATCCTCCCCTTCGGCTCGGTCGACGAGATCGCCCAACTGTGCTTCGCCTGCAACGTCTCGTCCCCTGGTTCTCCCACAGGCACGGAGGTCCCGCTGTCTTGAAAACCGTCTGCGGTGCGGTATACTCGTAGCTCGACGCCCATCAGGATGGGCAAGATGTGAGATGACGGAAGTTGTGGATGAACCCCGAGAGGGAAGAGGGGGTTATTGTGCCTTTTTGTTACCATTGCGGGTCCTGTGGCCCCGAGTTCAAGGCGTTGCATCACTACGGGGACGGCACTGCGGCCCGTTGTCCCGCATGCGGGAGTGGGCAACTGCGGCGACTCCTGCCCCGGATCGGCGTCATCTACAAAGGGAACGGGTACTACGCAACCGACCACGCGAGCGGGCAAAGGACAAGTCAGGCGACGACCTCAGCCAAGGCAGGGGAATGAGCGGTTGCGGTCTCTCGGCCCTTCCTGGGGCGTGGAAGGGCGTGATCGAATGGTCCCGGGCCGGGACCATTTCTGCATGCGGGGGCGCTTGACGGCGCCCCCGTGCCGACCCAACGAGGGGTGAAGCAGTGATTTCTGGCGACGACATCAAGCGGGTCAAGCTTCAGTTTGCCTCCCCGGAGACGGTCCTCAGCTGGTCCCACGGGGAGGTTACCGAGTCGGAGACGATCAACTACCGAACCCATCGCGCGGAGCGGGGGGGGCTCTACGCGGAGGAGATCTTCGGCCCGGAGAACAGCTACGAGTGCGCGTGCGGCAAGTACAAGGGGAAGAAGTACGAGGGAATCACCTGTGAGAAGTGCCACGTGTTGGTGACCGACTCCTCGGTCCGGCGGGTGAACATGGGGCACATCAGCCTGGCAAGCCCGGTCGTCCACTTCTGGTACCTCAAGGGGGTCTCCAGCCTGCTGGCGCGGCTTCTGGGGATGAAGAAGCGGGAGCTGCAGCGGATTGCCTACTACGAGACCGAACCGATCGAACAGGTCCTCTACCTGGTCACCGCCTCGGACTGCAAGGAGATTCGGCCCGGGGAGACGCTCTACTCCTCGGAGGTCGATATCCTGACCAAGAAGTTCTCGTTCACCGTCGAGCAGGCCATCTACGTGGAGGAGATCCCGCAGGTCACCGCCGAGGAGGCGGGGCGGGTGACGCTCGAGGAGCGCCGGCTGACTAACGGGGAGAAGGTGCGGGCGGTCGTCATCGGGTCACAGGAGTATCCGATCGTCGGGGCGGTCCCGCTCGAGGTCGAGGACGGCGACGAGGTGACGGAAGGCGCGCTCATCTGTGAGCGGCCGGTGGACGAGATCTGTTCGAAGACGGCCTTCGATATGCTGGTCGATCGTTACGGCGACGAGACCGAGGGGGTGCCGCTCGACCAGGAGGGGCTGGACAGCCTCGTCTTTCTCGTCACGAAGGTCCGGGGGGGGATTCCCCTGAAACCCGGCGACCGGCTGAACCGCCTAGAGAAGCGTGCCTGCGAGCGGATCTATCCCGATGGCTTCTCGGCTGAAACCGGGGCGGCCGGGATCAAGGGGCTTCTCGAGTCCTATGACCTCGATGAACTGCACCGTGAGCTGGAGGATGAGCTGAAGCACGAGGCCGCGGCAGGAAACAGGCGCCGGCTGATCAAGCGGCTGGAGGTCGTGGATCAGCTGCGCACCTCGGGCAACAATCCCGCCGACATGATCCTCGACGTCGTTCCGGTCCTCCCTCCGGCGCTGCGCCCGATGATCCAGCTCGAGGGCGGCAAGTTCGCCACCACGGACCTGAACGACCTGTATCGGCGGATCATCAACCGCAACAACCGCCTGAAGAAACTCATCGACATGGGGGCTCCCGAGGTGATCCTGCGCAACGAGCGGCGGATGCTCCAGGAGGCGGTCGACGCGCTGATCCACAACGAGAAGAAGGAGACCCCGATCCGCGGTCGCGACAACCGGCCCTTGAAGTCCCTTTCCGAACGGATCCACGGGAAGCACGGCCGCCTGCGGCGCAACCTGCTTGGCCGCCGCGTGGACTACTCCGGGCGGGCGGTGATCGTCGTCGATCCGAAGCTGCGGCTCTCCCAGTGCGGCATCCCGAAGAAGATGGCGCTCGAGCTGTTCAAGCCGTTCATCCTCCACTACCTGGAGTCCACGACCTTCTCCGACTTTGACGAGATCAAGAACAAGGCGCTGCGCGGTGGGATGCCGGAGGTGTGGGACATCCTGGAAAAGCTGATCAACACGCACCCCGTTCTTCTCAACCGGGCGCCGACGCTGCACCGTCTCTCGATCCAGGCGTTCGAGCCGGTGCTCGTCGACGGGGATGCGATCCACATCCACCCGCTGGTGTGCACGCCATACAACGCGGACTTCGACGGGGACCAGATGGCGGTGCATCTGCCGTTGTCTCCGGAGGCGATCGCCGAGGCGCGGCAGCTGATGGCTGCTCCCCGCAACATCCTCTCCCCGGCGCACGGGGACCCGCTGAGCCTTCCGTCTCAGGACCCGGTCTTCGCCTACTACTACCTCACGCTGCTCGATGCCGACGGGAAGGGGGCCGGCAAGGCGTTCCGCGACGTCATCGAGGCGCGGCGGGCGGAGGAGGAAGGGCTGCTCGATCTGCACAGCCCGGTGAAGATTCGGATCGACGGCAGGCTCGTCGAGACGACGCTCGGCCGCGCCGAGCTGAACGCGGTCTTCCCCCCCGAGATCAGGGACTACGAGAGTGTCATCGACCGGCGCGCGGTGCGTCGCCTGGTGATGGAGTGTTATCACCGCTTTGGCTGGGAGCGGACGGCGGAGGTCCTCGATGACCTGAAGGACATCGGCTTCACGTATGCCACCCGCGCCGGGCTCACCATCTCCCTCAAGGACTGCCTCATCCCGCCGGAGAAGGAGGAGATCATCAAGAACTCCTACATGACGGTGATGCGGATCAACACGATGCACGAGATGGGGCTCGCCACGGAGAAGGAGCGCTCCGAGGCGGTGATCAAGGTCTGGCGGCGGACGGTCGACGACGTGGAGCGAGCGACGATGGAGAACCTTCAGCGCCACAAGTACAACCCGCTCTACGGGATCGTGACCTCCGGGGCGCGCGGTGGGCCGGACCAGGTCAAACAGCTGTCGGGGATGCGGGGACCGATGGCCGGGCCGTCGGGAGACATCATCGAGATGCCGGTCATCTCCAATTTCCGCGAGGGACTGGACATGATGGAGTACTTCATCTCTACACACGGTGGGCGAAAGGGCGCGGCGGACACCGCCCTCAAGACCGCCGATTCCGGGTACCTGACCCGTCGCTTGGTCGATGCGACGTCCGATACGATCATCCGCGAGATCGACTGTGGCACCACGCAGGGGGTGGATATCGACCCGCTGCGGTTCAGCAAGCACGACGTGATGGAGCCGATCGAGGATCGGATCTACGGCCGCGTCGCGGCCCGCCCGATCATCGACCCGGGGACCGGAGAGGTCCTCCTCGAGGCGAACGCCTGGATCACGCGGGACGCGGCGGTTCGCATCGGAGCGCTCGAGGTCCCGATCCCCGTGAAGGATACGCAGCGGCTCGTTGGCACGAAGAGCGTCACCGATGTGGCGGATACGAACACCGGCCGGGTGATCGTCCAGGCCGACGAGCTGATCACCCCGCGTCTGGTCGAGGCGCTGCGCGATCACAAGGTGAAACAGGTTACAGTCCGGCCGCAGATCGTGATCCGGTCTCCGATGACCTGTGAGACCGTGAACGGCCTGTGTCAGCTGTGCTATGGGTTCGACATGAGCAACCACCGTCCGGTCGAGTTGGGGGTCGCGGTCGGCGTGATCGCGGCCCAGTCGGTCGGCGAGCCGGGCACGCAGCTCACGATGCGGACGTTCCACACCGGTGGTGTGGCCGGAGAGGACATCACCCAGGGTCTGCCGCGTGCTGAGGAGCTGTTCGAGGCGCGACAGACGGTGAAGAGCGGTCAAGCCGGTGTTTCACCGCTTGATGGGCACATCGTTTCGGTCACCCCGCTCGAGACCGGTCACGACCAGGTGGAGGTGATCGGGGACCGGCGGGTGGTCGAACTTCCCACGGCCCTCCTGCGGGCCGCCGTGTCCGAGGAGGTCGAAACAGGGGACCTGATCGCCGCGGGCAGCCCCTGCCCGGGAGAAGTGTGCCTGATCCGCGACGGCGAGGCGACCGATGTCTTGGTGATCGACCGATCCGGCGGTGACCGGGTCTACCGGCTTCTGCCGGAAGCGACGGCGCACGTCAAGGATGGAGATGAGGTCGCGGCTAGAGATGCACTCACCAACCGGTTCAATCACGAGCCGATCGTCGCAGGCCGGAAGGGGACGGTCCGGGTTCCCGAGGGGAAGAAGCGGACGTTCGAGTTCTGCGGCGCGGACGGGAGTGTCGAATCCTTCGTGATCCCCTACGGCGCCCGCATGCTCGTGGAGCCAGGCGTGGCGATCGAGGAGGGGACCGCGCTTACCTCGCGCTCCAAGCCGCTTGTGGTCACTTCGGAGGCACCAGGAACGGTGCAGATCTGTGGCGATCGCATCATCGTCTACAACTCGGAGGGTCGCGCCCTCCGATTCCCGCTCACCCGGGACCTTGCGCTGCTCGTGAGTGACGGCCAGCGGGTGCGGGAGGGCGAGAAGCTCGTGGCGGTAACGCTTGCGCACGAGGGACTGCTCAAGGTGGAGCGGATCACCGGGGACGGGGCGATCGTCCGTGTCTCCGTTCGGCCGAAGAGCGAGGTGGAAATCGATCAGATGGCGACTGTGCGCGCCGGCGACAAGGTGAAGAAAGGAGACCTTCTCACCAAGGGGGTGATCGCACCGCACGCGCTGCTCGACATGGCCGGTGTCCAGAAGACGCGCGAGTACCTCCTGACGGAGATCCACAAGGTGTACAAGGCGCAGGGTGTGGACATCAACGACAAGCACCTGGAGGTCGTCATCCGTCAGATCCTGAACAACGTTCGGATCGTGGACCACGGCGACTCGCGGTTCCTCCTCGGGGACCTCGTGATGCTCGAGGAGTTCCAGCGGGAGGTGCGAAACCTGTCCCTGTGGAACCAGGAGGCGGAGCGCGCGCGGCGCGCAGCGGTCGGCAAGTCGGTCGCCGAGGACGTCATCGTCAAGGGGCAGTTGATCGCCTCGGCCAGTGATGCGTTGACGCAGGACATGCTCACCGCGGCACGGCGGGCCAACGTGGAGACAGTGAGGATCCTTCAGGAGGAGGAACCGCTCGAGATCCCGCTGCGCGAGAAGCGCCTGCCGCGGGGAGAGCGGGAGCTCCTTCGCATCTCGAAGGCGGCGCTGCAGACCAAGGGCTGGCTGTCGGCGGCGTCGTTCCAGCGGACGACCAAGGTCCTCTCGGAGGCGGCGCTGCGCGGCGAAGTGGATGAGCTCGAGGGACTGAAGCCGAGTGTGATCCTGGGCAAGAAGATCTCTGCGGGCACCGGCTTCGGATCGCCGGCCGTCGCCGGGATGCCGCGACCCGAGGAAGAGCCCGCAGAGGACGCCGATGACGACGCGCCGACGGAGGCGCTGCCCGAACCGGTCGTAGAGCGGACGAAAGCTTGACAGGATTTGAAACGGGACCTATAATCAACCGCAGTCTGGAGTGTGAGAATGCCGACGATTAACCAGCTGATCCGTTTAGGGCGCAAGCCGAAGATGAAGAAGAGCAAGGCACCGGCGCTGTCCTCCTGCCCGTTGCGGCGAGGGGTCTGCACGCGGGTCTATACACGTACGCCGAAGAAGCCGAACTCCGCGCTGCGTAAGGTGGCCCGTGTGCGACTGAGCAACGGGAAGGAAGTCACCGCCTACATCGGTGGAGAGGGGCACAACCTTCAGGAACACTCGATGGTTATGGTGCGGGGCGGACGGGTCAAGGACCTGCCAGGGGTGCGGTATCACGTCATCCGAGGTCCGCTCGATGCGGAAGGGGTCGAGGGACGTCGCCAGGGTCGCTCCAAGTACGGGGCGAAGAGGGCGGGCTAGGAGGGACAGGATGCAGATACCCGGCCGGGACGTCAAGCCCGACGTCAAATACAACAGCAAGCTCCTGGCGAAGCTGATCAACTACGTGATGCTCGAAGGGAAGAAGTCGACCGCCGAGCGGATCGTCTACGGCGCGCTGGATCAGATCAGTGCGCGAAGTGAGACGGGTGCCCTCGAGGTCTTCAACGAGGCGATCAGCAACTGCTCTCCCCGGTTGGAGGTCCGCTCTCGCCGTGTGGGTGGAGCGAACTACCAGGTCCCCTACGAAGTTCCCCCGGACCGCCAGGTCGCGCTTGCCCTGCGCTGGATCGTGCGCGCGGCCCGTGAGCGGGGCGGACACACCATGGCCGATCGTCTTGCCGGTGAGCTCTTGGATGCGGCGCACAAGGAAGGAAAGGCGTACAACAAGCGCCTGGACGTCCACCGCATGGCGGAGGCGAACCGCGCGTTCGCGCACTATCGCTGGTAGGCGTTCGGCACCTCACATCTCCTGACCCCGTCGAACCCAAAGGAGAGGGTGACCATGCCTAACGCTGCCCCCGTGGCGCTTGATCGTGTACGCAACATCGGCATCATTGCACACATCGATGCCGGAAAGACGACGACCACCGAGCGGATCCTCTTCTACACCGGTCAGACCCACAGGATGGGCGAGGTCCAGGACGGGGACACGGAAATGGACTGGATGGACCAGGAGCGGGAGCGGGGGATCACCATCACCTCGGCCGCGACGACCTGCTCCTGGCTGGATCACTCGATCAACATCATCGACACCCCTGGGCACGTCGACTTCACCGCCGAGGTTGAGCGGTCGCTGCGGGTCCTCGACGGAGGGGTCGTCATCTTCTCCGGGGTCGAGATGGTCGAGTCGCAATCGGAAACTGTCTGGCACCAGGCGGATCGGTACCGCATCCCGCGTCTGGTGTTCGTCAACAAGCTCGATCGCGTCGAGTCGAGCTTCAGCCAGACCGTGGCGATGATCGAGGAGCGGCTCGGCGTCGTGACGGTTCCGTTGCAGCTGCCCTGCCGGGACGAGGATCGGCGGCTCGTGGGGATGATCGATCTTGTTACCCGCCGGTTGCTCGTTTGGGATCCCGCGAGCAAGGGGGAGCGGTTCAGCGAGGCGCCGGTCCCCGGACGGATGCACGAGATGGTCGAGCGTTATCGAGAGACGGCGATCGAGCGGGTTGCCGAGGTCGATGACGGCCTGACGGAGGACTACCTCGCCGGCAAGGAGATCACGGCCGAGGCGTTCCATGCCGCCCTGCGGTGCGGGTGCATCGAGCATGGGTTCGTCCCCGTCCTCGGCGGGGCCGCTTTCCAAAACCAGGGGATCCAGCCGCTGCTCGACGCTGTCGTTCGCTACCTGCCCTCGCCGGTCGAGGTCCCGCCGATCCGCGGCGTCGGAAGCGACGAGGTCCGCCGGCCGGATCCCGACGAGCCGTTCTCGGCGCTCGCGTTCAAGGTGGTCGTGGATCGGTATGCGGGACGTCTCGTATTCGTCCGCGTCTACTCTGGGCAGCGCGCAGCCGGCGGGCACGCGCTCAACATGTCGACCCGTAAGGGCTTTCGCATCACCAAGATCTACCGCATGCACGCGAACCAACGGACACCGCTTGAGCGGATGCAGGCCGGCGACATCGTGGCGATCGTGGCCTCGGGGGAGATCTCGACGGGGGACACCCTCTGCGATCGGGACGCCCCGCTGTTCCTCGAGAAGATCAAGTTCTCCGATCCGGTCGTCTTCATCGCGGTGGAGCCGCGGACGGAGGCGGAGCAAGGCGCCCTGGATGAGGGGCTGGCCAAGCTGGCCTCCGAGGATCCGACGTTCCACGTCCGCTACGACGAGAGGACGAACCAGACGATCATCTCGGGGATGGGAGAGCTCCACCTCGAGGTCCTGATGCGTCGTCTGAGAGAGGAGCTCGGCGTGCAGGCACACGTGGGCACGCCGCAGGTTGCCTATCTCGAGACCCTACGCGAGCCGATCGAGGTGGAGGAGACGTTCCTCAAGCAGACCGGAGGACGGGCGCACTTCGGTCACGTGGTGCTCCGGCTCGTGCCCCTGCCGCGCGGAAGCGGCTTCTCGTTTGCAAAGGAAGTGAGCCCGGAGATCGTCCCGGAAGGGTATCACGCGGCCGTGGAAGAGGGGGTGCGGGAAACGTTGACAAACGGTCCTCTGGCCGGGTATCCTTTGGTCGATGTCGGGGCCACCCTGAGAGGGGGGTCCTTTCACCCAGTCGATTCGTCCGAGCTGGCCTTTCGCGCGGCCGCTGTGGCTGCGGTTCATAAGGCGTATGAGAAGGGGAGTTTTGATCTCCTTGAGCCGATCATGCAAGGGGAGATCGTCACCCCGGGCGAGTACGTGGGAGAGGTGCTGGAAGACCTGGCGCGTCGCCGCGGCAGGATCCGTGAACTGCAGTTGCGGGAGACGGTGCAGATCATCCGTGTTTCCGTCCCACTGGGGGAGACGTTCGGATATGCGACGCGGCTGCGCTCCCTCACGCAGGGGCGGGCCTTTTACACGCTGCAGGTGACGAACTACGACGTGGTGCCGGAGCGGTCGAAGGAAGAGATCATCAGGAGCAGAGGTTACTAGTCATGGCGAGAGAGAAGATCAGAATCAAGCTGCGGGGCTATGATCACGAACTGGTTGACAGCTCGATCAAGAAGATCGTGGATTCGGCCAAGGAGACCAGGGCCAAGGTCTCGGGGCCGATTCCTCTTCCTGTCCAGAGGCGGGTCTATGCGGTGTTGCGATCGCCGCACATCGACAAACGGTCGATGGAGCACTTCGAGCGGCGGATCCATACACGCCTGTTGGACATCAAGGAGCCGACCTCGGAGACGATCAACGCCCTGATGGACATCGAGCTTCCCACCGGAATCGACATCGAAATCAAGCTATAGGGATGGAGGGACGAGGCTAATGGCTCTAGCGATCCTGGCGCGGAAGGTGGGAATGACGCAGCTGTTCGTCGACGGCGCTGCGGTCGGCACGACGGTGATCCAGACAAAGCCTTGCACCGTGGTGCAGGTCAAGAGCGAGGACACGGACGGATACAACGCGGTCCAGCTCGCCTACGGGGAAGTTCGAGAGAGAGCGCTTCCCCAGCCGCTTCAGGGCCACTACCGGAAGGCGGGGGTCGCGCCGCACCGCCACCTGTTCGAGGTGAGGGTGGACGACCCCACGGCGTACAAGGTGGGAGATCGGATCGGCTGTGAGATCTTCTCCGAGGGCGAGACGGTCGACGTCGTGGGGGTCTCGCGTGGGCTGGGCTTCCAAGGCGTGATGAAGCGCTGGGACTTCGCCGGTGGACCGAAGACCCACGGGTCGAACTTCCACCGCCGACCGGGCTCCGTGGGGAACTGTGTCGAACCCGGTCGAGTGGTCAAGGGCCGCAAGCTCCCCGGACACATGGGAAGCCGCCGCGTCACGGTGAAGCGGCTGAGGGTGGTCGGAGTGGATCCGGAGAAGAACCTGTTGATCCTGAAAGGGTCGACTCCCGGGCCACGCGGGAGCGTGTTGCGTCTGAGGAAGAGCCATGGTTGAAGCGAGGCAGTACACGCTGGATGGAGCCGGGGAGCCGCAGGCCGTCGACCTGAACGATCGGATCTTCGGCGCGCCCGTGAATTCAGACCTGTTGTACCGCGCGGTGCGTACACAGCTGGCGAACCGTCGACAGGGGACCAGTTCGACCAAGACGCGCGGCGAGGTCAGTGGTGGGGGGCGCAAGCCCTGGCGGCAGAAGGGAACCGGTCGAGCGCGAGCGGGATCGCGGCGTTCGCCCCTGTGGATGGGGGGTGGAACGGTGTTCGGACCGAAGCCCCGTTCCTACGCGATCAAGCTGACGAAGAAGATGCGCGGCAACGCCTTGAACTCGGCGTTGTCCGATCGCGCACAAGCCAGGAAGGTCGTCGTGATCGACCGGATCGCGTTCGATGAGCCGAAGACCATGCAGGCAGTCTCCCTGCTCGAGCGGGTGGGGATGAACGGCAGCACGCTCGTTGTGGTCAGCTCCGAGGAATTCGGGCGCCCGGTCAGGAAGTCCTTCTCCAATCTGCAGCACGTGAAGTGCCTCGCTTGTGCGGGGATCAACGTGTATGACATCCTCCGGCACGAGGGCCTGGTGCTCACGCAGGCCGCGCTCGACGAGCTGGAAGAGAGGTTCTCCTGATGCCAAAGCTGATGCACGCCGAAGACATCATCATTGCGCCGGTCCTTACCGAGGACACCTGGTCGAAGATGGAGGAGAACAAGTACGCCTTTCGCGTGGCGGCCGGGGCGAACAAGATCCAGATCCGCAAGGCGGTGGAGGAGCTGTTCAAGGTCAGGGTGGAGAAGGTCTGGACCGCGAACCGCAAGGGCAAGCCGAGGCGTGAACGACTGAACCAACTCCAAGGGAAAACCGCTCGTTGGCGCAAGGCGATCGTGAAGCTCGCGCCGGGCGACCGGATCAACATCATAGGGGGATAGCAAACGATGGCTCTGAAGAGGTTTAAGCCGACATCCCCGGGAAGGCGGCATGCTGATCTGCCGGATTTCAACGATCTGACCCCGTCAGCTCCCGAGAAGCGCCTTCTGCGGCCGATGCCGAAGAAGGGGGGGCGCAACATTCAGGGCAAGATCACGGTCCGCTGGCGGGGCGGCGGCCACAAGCGCCGCTACCGGCTCGTCGACTTCGCGCGGGACAAGGACAGCATCCCCGCGCGGGTCGTGACGCGGGAGTACGATCCCAATCGGTCCGCATGGATCACGCTTCTCCACTACGCGGACGGGGAGAAGCGCTACATCCTCGCTCCGGTTTCTCTGGAGATCGGGGCGACGGTCATGGCGGGAGACGGTGCGGAAATCGCTTTGGGGAACGCCCTTCCGCTCCAGCGGATCCCGCTCGGGGCGATCATCCACAACCTGGAACTCACTCCGGGAAGCGGGGGAAAGATCGCGCGGTCGGCGGGGACCTCGGCCAAGCTGATCGGCAAGGAGGGGGAGCGGGCCCACATCCGGATGCCGTCCGGCGAGGTGCGGATCTTCAACGTGAACTGCCGCGCCACGGTCGGTGAGGTCTCGAACCCCGATCACAAGAACATCAAGTCTGGGAAGGCCGGACGCACGCGCCACCTGGGACGCAAGCCGCACGTCCGCGGGGTGGCGATGAACCCGGTGGACCACCCACACGGCGGCGGAGAGGGGCGGGCCCGCGTCGGCCGCCCTCAGGTCTCACCGACCGGCAAGCTGGCCAAGGGAGGACGCACCCGGCGGCAGCGCAAGCGGTCGAGCGCCCTCATCGTACGGCGGGCAGGCAAGGGGAGACGATAAGGAGTTCTACCGATGCCGAGGTCGACAAAGAAGGGACCCTATGTGAAGGATAGCCTTCTCAAGAAGGTGCGGAGGGCGAAGCGAGGCGAGCTCACGGAGATCAAGACGTGGTCGCGTGCTTCCATGATCACCCCCGAGATGGTCGGGCTGACGATCCGGGTGCACAACGGAAAGGTGCACGTGCCGGTCTACATCGTGGAGAACATGGTCGGCCACAAACTGGGCGAGTTTGCGCCGACCCGGACCTTCCGCAGCCACGGCGGGATGAAGAAGAAGCGGGCACCAGGGCTGACTTAGGGAGAGATGATGGAAGCACGTGCGACGACGAGAGATGTTCGCATCTCCCCGCGTAAGGCGCGGTTGGTGATCGACGAGATTCGGGGAAAGAACGTGAACGAGGCGTTGCGCATCGTGACGCTGTCGAACAAGAAGGCTTCGCGCCCGATCCGCAAGACCCTGGAGTCGGCGATCGCCAATGCAGAGAACAACTACGATGTCGACGTGGACGAGCTGGTCGTCGTTCGCGCGACGGTGGACATGGGGCGCTCGTTCCGGCGGCTGTTGCCACGGGCGATGGGGCGAGCCGACGTCATCCGCCGCCCGACCAGCCACATCACGATCGCCGTGGGCGACGAGAGGGGTGAGTAATGGGACAGAAAGTTAATCCGGTCGGATTCAGGGTCGGAGTGACGCGCAAGTGGATCTCCAACTGGTACAACCCCCGGCTCGCCCCGGAGTACATCGCGGAGGACAAACGGATCCGTGACCTTGTGGGTCAACGGTACCGCCGCGCGGCGGTCGCCGAGGTGAACATCGAGCGCTCCAAGGAGGACCGGGTTTCCATTGTCATCCGCTCTGCAAGGCCGGGGATCATCATCGGCCGCGGGGGAAGCGAGATCCACAGCCTGCAGGAGGCGCTCGAGGCGATGACCGGTCGCACGGTGAAGGTCGCAATCAAGGAAGTGGAGCGGCCCGACCTCGAGGCGGTACTGGTAGCCCAGGATGTGGCGCTGCAGATCGAGAGCCGCATCGCGCCGGCGCGGGCGATGAAGGAGGTCATCCGTCGCGTGATGGGCGGCGGGGCCCAAGGCGTGAAGGTCAAGGTCAGCGGGCGGCTCGGTGGCGCGGAGATCGCGCGGTCGATCACGATGATGGAGGGGCGTGTCCCCTTACAGACGATCCGTGCCGACATCGACTACGGGTTCACCGAGGCCCGGACGAAGTACGGGAATATCGGCGTGAAGGCGTGGGTCTTCCGTGGGGAACAACCCCCGGGCGGCGGGCAGCGGGACGAGGTGAGCTAGGATGGCGCTTCTTTTTCCGAAGAGGACGAAGCACAGGAAGTTCCAGCGGGGCCGCATGAAGGGAAAGGCCACGCGCTGCAACCAGGTCGCGTTCGGAGAGTACGGGATCCAGGCCCTGGCGCCGGCGTGGATCACCGCGCAGCAGATCGAGGCCTGCCGAACGACGATCACGCGGCGCACGCACCGCAACTCCAAGGTGTGGATCCGCGTGTTCCCGCAGAAGGCGATCACCAAGCACCCGGCCGAGGCCCGCATGGGAAAGGGCAAGGGTGCGGTCGATCACTGGGTGGCCGTGGTCAAGCCGGGAACCGTCCTCTTCGAGATCGCCGGGATCGGGGAGGCGGAGGCCAGGCGCCTGCATGAGCTCGTGAGCCACAAGCTCCCCATTCCGACGCGGCTGAAGCGCAAGACGGTGCTTGGAGGAGAGGTATGAAGTCCGAGGAATTGCGCGAGATGACCCGCGAGGAGCTGGTGCAGAAAGAGCGGGAGCTCAAGCGGAAGCTGTTCAACCTGCGCTTCCAGAAGGCGGGCGGTGAGCTGGACAACACCGCCGAGCTGGAACGGACCCGCCGGGACATCGCTCGCGTCATGACGATCGCTTCGGAGAAGGCGCAGGAGGCGAGAGGATGAAGAAGACGAAGATCGGGAGAGTCGTGAGCGATCGCATGGCCAAGACGATCGTCGTCCGGGTCGAGGAACAGCGGTTTCACCGTCGCTACCGCAAGTACATCAGGCGGCATTCGAAGTTCTACGCGCACAGTCCAGAGCGCGCGGCGAGTCTGGGTGACTTGGTCAAGATCGAGGAGGCCCGCCCCTACAGCCGGTTGAAGCGCTGGCGGTTGGTCGAAGTGATCGAGAAGGCGGAGGAATAGCCGTGATTCAGATGCAGACCATGTTGAGGGTGGCGGACAACTCCGGCGCGAAGCTGATCCGCTGCATCAACGTCCTGGGCCCGTCCCACCGGCGGGTGGGGGAGATCGGCGATATCGTCGTCGGCTCCGTTCGCAAGCGGCTTCCGACCAGTGATATCGAGAAGGGGCAGATCGTAAAGGGGGTCATCGTCCGCACCCGCAGCGCGTACCGGCGGAAGGATGGAACCTACATCCGGTTCGACGACAATGCGGTCGTCCTGATCAACGCGCAGGGGGAGCCGATCGGAACGCGCGTCTTCGGCCCGGGAGCACGGGAGTTGCGGGACAAGAAGATGATGCGGATCATCTCGCTCGCCCCCGAGGTGTTGTAGAAGGAGTCGACCATGAGAAAGGTTCGCAAGGGAGATCGGGTGAAGGTCATCGCCGGTAACGACCGGGGGAAGATCGGGAAGGTGATGGTCGTCTATCCTGAGCAGAACAGGATCATCGTCGAGAACGTGCACATGATCACGAAGCACCAGCGGGCCACGCAGACCCTGCGCGAACCAGGGATCATCAAGCGGGAGGGGACGATCCACATCTCCAACGTGCTGCCGCTGTGTCCGGAGTGTGGCGCCCCGACGCGGGTCGAGTTCACGGTCGTAGAGGGCGAGAAGATGCGGCGATGCAAGCACTGTGGGGAGACGTTCCGGTGATGATGCTGCGTGAGAGATACAGGAAGGAAGTTGCGCCACGGCTGTTGAAGGAACTCGGCCTCCGGAATGTGATGGAGGCCCCAGCGATCGAGAAGGTCGTCATCAACATGGGGGTCTCGGAGAAGGACAACCCGAAGGTCCTCGAGGGCGCGGTGGCGAACCTGACGAAGATCGTGGGCCAGAAGCCGATCGTGACCAAGGCGAAGAAATCGATCTCCGACTTCCACCTGACGGCCGGGGACCCAATCGGGTGCAAGGTAACGCTGCGCGGGGACCGAGCCTATGAGTTCCTGAACCGGCTGTTCAACGCGGTCCTCCCCGGGATCCGCGACTTCCGCGGGGTGTCCGCCGCGTCGTTCGACGGGCGGGGGAACTACACGCTCGGGTTGAGCGAGCAGCTGACCTTCCCGGAGATCGAGTACAACGAGATCGTCACGACGCAGGGGATGGACATCACCATCGTGACCACGGCACGGACCGACCAGGAGGGCTACGCTCTCCTGAAGGGGCTCGGACTGCCGTTCAAGGACTAGGGAGCGCTATGGCAAGGAAGGCGTTGATACTGAAGAGCAAGAAGTCGCCGAAGTACTCGACGCGCGGCTACCACCGGTGCAACATCTGCGGCCGACCGCACGCGTACATCCGGGACTACGGGATCTGCCGGCTTTGCTTCCGCAAGCTCGCCCACCGGGGGGAGCTCCCTGGCGTGAAGAAATCCAGCTGGTAGGGGGAACCAAACCATGATGATATCGCACCCGATCCCGGATATGCTGACCCGGATTCGCAACGCGAACGCGAAGTTCCATCCGCAGGTGGCGATGCCGCATTCGACGCTGAAGGAGGCGATCGCCCGGATTCTGGTCGCGGAGGGGTACGTCGAAGGCTACGAGGTCAATCCCATCGAACCGCAGCCGGAGCTCATCCTCCACCTGAAGTACGAGGGGGAGCGGAGCCGGGCGAAGCGAGCGATCACGACGATCCGGCCGGTCAGCAAGCCGGGCCGCCGCGTGTACGTGGACAAGGACGGGATTCCACGTCCGTTGGGAGGGATGGGGATCTGTATCCTTTCCACCTCTCAAGGGATCCTGACCGGCCAGGAGGCGCGCCAGCGGGGAATCGGCGGCGAGGTCCTCTGTGAGGTGTTCTGATGTCCAAGGTAGGGAAGGTCCCCGTGACGATCCCCGCGGGGGTCAAGGTCAGCGTGGCGCGCTCCGCGGTCACGGTCGAGGGGAAGCACGGGAAACTCGTGCAGGACTATCGCCCCGACCTCGTGGCGATCGAGGTGAAGGACGGCGTGGCCACGGTGTCCCGCCGGAGGGAAGGCAAGATGTACCGCGCCGCGCACGGCCTGTACCGCAGCCTCCTCGCGAACATGGTCCATGGGGTCACGGAACGCTGGGAGCGCTCGCTGCTCATCAAGGGGCTCGGATACCGCGCCCGATTGCAGGGCAAGATGCTCGTGCTCGATCTGGGGTACTCGAGCCCGGTGGAGTACGCCCTTCCCGAGGGGGTCGAGGCGGAGCTCCCGAACCTCAACGAGATCATCCTTCGCGGGATCGACAAGCAGCAGGTGGGGCAGGTCGCGGCCAAGATCCGTGCGCTGCGCAAGCCGAACGTCTACAGCGGGAAGGGGATCCGCTACAAGGATGAGCAGGTGCGGCACAAGGCCGGGAAGCTCGGCGGGCCTGGGGTGGCGGCCTAGGGAGGCGGCAGAAGATGGGAAGGATCGATAGGAAAGCGGAACGGATCAAGCGTCACCGTCGCCTGCGCGGGAGGGTCCATGGCACGACGGAGCGGCCACGGCTGTGCGTGACCAAGAGCCTCCATCACGTCTATGCGCAGCTGATCGACGACGAGGCCGGGCGCACCCTGGCCGCGGCCTCCACGCTGGAGGCCACGCTGCGCGGGGAGGTGACCGGCTGCAACATCGCGGCCGCGCAGAAGGTCGGGGCGCTTCTGACGCAGCGTGCCAAGGAGAAGGAGATCGAGACCGTGGTTTTCGATCGGGGCGGCTACCCGTATCACGGGGTCGTGGCCGCTCTGGCTGAGGCCTGTCGGGAGGGAGGGATGAGGTTTTGATCACCACGCGGCGGGGCAATGACGAGTTCGAGAACGAGATCATCGACATCCGACGGGTCAGCAAGGTCACGAAAGGCGGTCGAAATCTGAAGTTCCGTGTGACGATCGTCGTCGGGGATCGAAACGGTCGCGTGGGAGTCGGCGTGGGAAACACCACCGAGATCCCCCGCGCCATCCAGCAGGCGATCCGCGATGCCCAGAAGCAGATGATTCAGGTCAACCTGAATGGAGGGACGATCCCCCACGAGGTGACCGGCAAGTTCAAGGCGGGCAGGGTGCTGTTGAAGCCGGCCCACCCCGGTACCGGGATCATCGCCGGGGTGACCGTGGGCGCGATCTGCCGGCTGGCGGGGATCGCCAACGTGCTCACCAAGTCCCTCGGAACGACGAATCCACTCACCCTTTCCCGTGCGACCATCGAAGGGCTGTCCCGCCTGCGCAGTCGAGACGAGGTGGGCGCGCGGCGACGGGCCACGGAACCGGCCGGGCAGGAGGTCAGGACATGAGGCTGGAGGAGCTTCGTCCGACGAAGGGGAGCATGCACCGGCGCAAGCGCGTCGGGCGGGGGTACGGCTCCGGTCATGGCGGGCACGAGAGCGGCCGAGGCACCAAGGGACAGAACGCCCGCAGCGGGAATCGGGCTCGCCCCGGATTCGAGGGCGGCCAGACTCCCATCTGGATGCGGTTCCCGAAGCGTGGATTCCAGAACCCTGGCCGTGTCGAGTACGCCTGCGTGAACCTGGAGACGTTGGAGGAACGCTTCCCAGCGGAGGCCGAGGTGACGCTCGCGGCGCTACGCGAGGCCGGACTCGTCAAGGGACGTGCCGCGCGCCTCAAGATCCTCGGCGGTGGAGAACTGACCAAGCCCCTCACGGTGCGCGCACACCGCTACACCCGCACCGCGCGCGACAAGATCGAGCAGGTCGGGGGAAAGGCAGAGGTGATCTAGCATGTGGGAGAAGATCGCCAATGTGTTCAAGATCCCCGAGCTGCGGGATCGTATCCTGTTCACCCTCGGGGCGATCGTCGTCTTCCGCCTCGGAACGCACATCCCGGTTCCGGGCGTGGATCCAACGGCACTCAAGAACTTCTTCGCCGGACAACAGGGTGGCATCCTCGATTTCTTGAACATGTTCACCGGGGGGGCATTGCAGCGGTTTTCGCTGTTCGCCCTGGGGGTGACCCCCTACATCAACGCGTCGATCATCTTCAGTTTGCTCGCGGCCGTCATCCCGAAGCTCAAGGAGATGCAGGAACAGGGGCGGGAGGGGCGGCGCAAGATCACGGCCTACACCCGCTGGACGACCCTCGGCTTGGCCGTCATCCAGGCGATCACGATCAGCATGCTGGTCGTCAACTGGGGATTGGCCGCCGGCGGCATCTGGTTCTACATCATCTCGGTTGTCAGCCTGACCGCGGGGACGATCTTCCTCATGTGGCTGGGTGAACGGATGACCGAGAACGGGATCGGCAACGGGATCAGCATGATCATCATGATCGGGATCCTGGCGCGGTATCCTGTTCAGCTACAGACCGCCTTCAACGACATCACGACGGGAACGGCGAGCCCGTTCTGGGGCGTGGCGCTGATCTTCCTGTTCGTCGTCGTCATCGGCGGGGTCATCATGATTCAGCAAGGGCAGCGCAAGATCGCGATCCAGTATGCCAAGCGAACGTCGGGGCGACGGGTCTACGGGGGACACACCTCCCACCTGCCGATCCGCGTCAACCAGGGCGGCGTCATCCCGATCATCTTCGCGGCGGCGCTCCTGGCGATGCCGATGACGCTGTTCAGCTCGATCCCCTCGCTCCAGTGGCTCGTCCCTTATGTGCAAAACGGAAGCCTCCCCTACACGATCACCTACGTGATCCTGATCTTCTTCTTCACGTACTTTTACAGCTCGATCGTGTTCGACCCGCAGGACGTGGCGAAGAACGTGCGCGAGTCCGGGGGGTTCATCCCGGGGGTGCGGCCGGGGAAACCAACGGCGGACTACATCTCGAGCGTCCTCAACCGCATCCTGCTCGTGGGCGCGGTCTTCCTGGCGGCGGTGGCGGTGCTTCCGTATATCTTCGCAGGCCTGAGCGGGCTGAGCGGGATGTACCTCATCGGGGGGACGTCCCTTCTGATCGTGGTTGGGGTGGGACTGGACACGATCATGCAGATGGAGGCGCACCTCGTCATGCGGCACTACGAGAGCCTGGTGAAGTCGGGCGGGCTGCTCGGACGAAGGAGGTAGGGAGGACAGATGCTGAAACACATCGCGTTTCTCGGTCCTCCCGGAGCCGGCAAGGGGACCCAGGCCAAGCTCATTGCAAAAAAGACGGGATTCGTCCACCTGTCGACCGGTGACATCCTGCGCGACGAGGTCGCGCGCGCGACGGAGCTCGGGGGCAAGGCGAAGGGGCATATGGACCGCGGGGATCTGGTCCCCGACCCGCTGATTATCGACATGATCCGCTCCCGGATCTCCAAGGCGGACGGCTTCATCCTCGACGGCTTCCCGCGGACCGTGGCTCAGGCGGATGCCCTGTCGCGGATCACGCCGCTCGACCTGACGATCAACATCGCGCTGTCTCGCGCCGCGGTCATCGATCGACTGTCGTCGCGGCGGGTCTGCAAGGAGTGTGGTAGGATCTACAATCTCCTGTTCAATCCCCCGAAGAACGATGCGCGCTGCGCCCAGTGCGGGGGCGAGCTCTACCGACGGGACGACGATCGGCCGGACGTCATCGAGAATCGCTATGACGTCTACATGGAGGCGACCGCGCCGCTGATCGACCTGTACCGGGCCCGGGGGATCCTCCGGGAGATCGACGGGACGCTCCCCATGGAGGCGGTGAGCAACAGGATCATGGAGCTCCTTGCTGGATGATCGTCGTCAAGTCGCAGGCCGAGCTTGAGATCATGCGGGAGAACGGGCGGTTGCTGGCAAGGACGCTTGAAGCGGTCTGCGGAGTAGCGGCGCCCGGGACGACGACGGCGAGGCTCGATGCCCTGGCCGAGGACCTGATCCGTCAGGGGAGAGCGCGGCCCGCGTTCAAGGGATACCGAGGGTTCCCGGCGACGATCTGCACGTCGATCAATGAGGAAGTCGTGCACGGGATCCCCTCGCGGAGCACGGTGCTGCGCGAAGGAGACATCCTGTCGATCGACATCGGCCTGGTTCGGGACGGCCTGTTTGCCGATATGGCGACGACGGTGCCGATCGGTGTGATCAACAGGACCGCCCGCCGGCTGCTCGCGGTGACGAGGGATAGCTTGTGGAAAGGGATTGAGCAGGTTACAATTGGAAACCGGTTGTCGGATATCTCGCACGCGATCGGCACCTATGTGGAGCAGGCGGGCTTCCACGTGGTCCGGGAGTATGTCGGTCACGGGATCGGAAGGGAGCTCCACGAGGATCCCCAGATACCCAACTACGGTTCCCCGGGGCACGGGCCGCGCCTGCGTGCAGGGATGGTCTTTGCGATTGAACCGATGGTGAAGGTCAGTCCAGGCCCGACACGCGTCCTGGAGAACGGGTGGACCGTGCGTGCCGACGGACTTGCCGCCCACTTCGAGCACACGATCGCGGTGACGGAGGATGGAGCGGATATCCTGACCGGAGGAGGTGAATCTGAGCGCAGTGGCTAAGGCGGACAAGCAGGGAGGAAAGCGGCAGTCGAGGTCTCCTTTGGGCCCGAAGAAAGGGCGAGATGTGATTCGCCAGCGGGGCGAAGTGATCGAAAGCCTTCCCAGCTCGATGTTCCGCGTCCGTTTCCCGAACGACCACGTGGTCCTCTGTCACATCTCGGGGAGGATCCGCAAACACTACATCCGGATCCTGACCGGGGACCGGGTGATCGTGGAGTTCTCTCCCTACGACCTGACCAAGGGGCGGATCGTGTACCGGGAGAGCTAGCCGCCGTGCGAAGGACACGATGAAGGTACGGAGTTCAGTGAAGAAGATGTGCACAAAGTGCAAGCTGATCCGCCGCAACCGGCGGATCATGGTGATCTGCACGAATCCGAAGCACAAGCAGCGACAGGGCTAAGGGGAGACAAGATGGCGCGGATTGCTGGGGTCAACCTGCCTAACGACAAGCGGATCGAGATCGGTCTGTGCTATATCTACGGCATCGGTCGGGTGCGGGCGGCACAGATCATCGAGAAGGCCGGCATCTCACCGGACATTCGATGCAAGGACCTGACCGAACAGGAGGTGTCGGCTCTGCGACGGGAAGTGGAGCAGTACGTGGTTGAGGGGGACCTCCGCCGTCGCGTGCACGCGAGTATCCAGCGGCTGAAGGATATCAACGCTTACCGAGGCATCCGGCACAAGCGGCGCCTTCCGGTCCATGGACAGCGGACGCGATCGAACGCGCGCACCTGGAAGGGTCCGCGACCGGCCAAGGCGGGGAAGAAGAGGTAGGGATGGCCAAGAACATCAAGCTTGAGCGGGCGCGGATTCACATCCATGCGACCTACAACAACACCATCATCACGGTGACTGACCAGAACGACAATCCGGTCATGTGGAAGAGCCCGGGGATGGTGGGGTACAAGGGGTCGCGGAAGGGCACGCCCTACGCCGCGCAGATCGCGGCCGAGGCGCTCGTGCGCGAGCTGAAGGACATCGGGGTGCGATCGGTCGACGTCGCGGTGAAGGGGACTGGATCGGGGCGGCAGTCCGTCATTCAGACCATCAAGGGGTCCGGCATTCGGGTGGAAGAAGTGAGGAACGTGACTCCGGTCTCCCACAGCGGGAACAGGGGGAGAAGATAATGGGAAGGGACACAGGGCCGAAGTGCAGAAAGTGCCGCCGTGAAGGCGAGAAGCTTTTCCTGAAGGGTGATCGGTGCTATTCGTCGAGCTGCCCGGTGGGGCGGCGGACCACGCCGCCGGGGGAGCGGCCGAAGAAGCACCGCCCTCGCAGGAGTCAGTATCTCCTCCACCTGCGGGAGAAGCAGAAGGCGCGCCGGACCTACGGGGTTCGGGAGAGCCAGTTTCGCAACTACGTTGCGCAGGCCAAGCGGCGCAAGGGGGCGACCGGTGAGGCCCTGCTGACGCTTCTGGAGCGACGGTTCGACAACGCCGTCTACCGGGCCGGCTTCGCTGCCTCGCGGGATCAGGCGAGGCAGCTGATCACGCACGGCCACTTCCAGCTGAACAGCCGACCGACGAACATCCCCTCGACGCTCCTGCGGGAAGGGGACATCGTGGGGGTCAAGGAGGGGCGGCAGGCTCGTTTGCGGGGGATCGTCGAGGCGAACAAGGATCGTGAAACCCCGAGCTGGTTGGAGAAGAATCCGGAGAAGATGACCTTTCAGACGATCGCCTCTCCCAATCTGGAAGAGACCGGCTACTCGATCGCTGCAAACCTGATCGTCGAGTTCTACTCCCGCTAAGGAGGCCGATATGAACGAGCTGGTCTTTCCCTCGGAGGTGAAGGTCGATGAGTTGCACGACACGCAGGGGCGGATCATCATCGAGCCGCTCGAGCGCGGGTTCGCCACCACACTGGGAAACAGCCTGCGTCGGGTCCTTCTCTCGTCGATCCCTGGTGCGGCGGTCGTCCGCGTCAACTTCGCGGGCAAGACCCACGAGTACGACACGATCGAGGGGGTTCGAGAGGACATCCTGGAGATCATCCTCAACATCAAAGGGCTGGCGCTGCGGCTGCGGGACGGAGAGGAGCTGAAACGGCTCGCCCTTGACAAGCAGGGCCCCTGCACCGTCACGGCGGCCGACCTCGAGCTCCCTGCGGGCGTGGAGGTCATCAACCCCGGCCTTCACATCGCGACGCTGAACGAGAAGGGATCCCTGGAGATCGAGCTCGAGGTGGAAGCTGGGTATGGGTACCGCGCCGCCGAGATGAACCGGCTCGACGACTTGCCGCTGTCGGTCATTCCCATCGACTCCGACTTCTCCCCGGTCCGGCAGGTGAACTTCGCGATCGAGGAGACGCGCGTCGGTGGGAAAACCGGGTATGAACGACTGATCCTCGAACTGTCGACCAACGGTGGGATCAAGCCCGAGGAGGCCCTCTCCGAGGCGGCCCGGATCCTTCGCCGGCACCTGGACCTGTTCCAGGGGTTCGCCGAGCATCCGTTCGGCCTCGCGGTCGAGGAGGAGAAGGAGGAGGAGGGGGCGCTGACGATTGCCCTCGAAGACCTCGGGCTCGAGCAGCGCGCTTGCAACCTGCTGCGGGAGGCCGAGATCATGACACTCGGTGAGCTTCTGGCCCGTCCGCGTGAGGAACTCCTCGACATCCATGGCTTCGGGGCCAAGACCCTGAGCAAGGTGGAGGATCGGCTGCGGGAGCTCGGCTACGCCCTCAAACGGGAAGGGGAGGAGGTGAGATGAGGCACCGGCGGACAGTGGAGAAGATCGGGATGCCGAAGGCGCGTCGGGAGAGCGTCTTGGCGAACCTGGCAAAGGGCCTCATCCAAAACGAGCGGGTGGACACGACGTTTGCGCGCGCGAGGGCCGGGCAGCGGTATGCCGAGCGGCTGATCACCCTGGCGCGGCGGGGGGACGGACACGCGCGGCGGATCGTCTTCTCCCGCCTCCAGGACAAGCAGGCGGTTGACAAGCTGTTCGAGGAGATCGGCCCGCGGTTCAAGGATCGGCCGGGCGGCTATACCCGGCTGGTCAAGCTCGGCCCGCGGCAAGGCGACGGCGCCGAGCTGGCGCGCCTGATGCTCGTTTAGTCAACACACGAATCCATCCGAAGAAAAAGGTAGGGTCCCCTTCGCACGGACGGCCGCGTGAAGGGGGCTTCGCTTTCCTAGGGCAACTCGCTACGCTCCTGCCGCTCCCGCAGGCGGGAGAGCATCGCCTCGGTCATCGCGGGAAGGTCGTAGTCCGGGGACCAGCCCCACTCCGTGCGGGCCGCGGTGTCATCGACCCGCTGCGGCCAGGAATCGGCGACCGCCTGCCGCTTGTCGGGAACGAAGCGGCAGACAAAGCCAGGGATGTGCTTGCGGATCTCGGCGGCGAGCTCTCCGGCCGAGAAGGTCATCCCGGCAAGGTTGAAGTCGCAGTGGTGAACCAAGCGGTCGTGGTCGCCCTCCATCAGGTCGATCGTCGCCTTGATGCAGTCCGGCATGTACATCATCGGCAGGACCGTGTCCTCCCGCACGAAGCAGGTGTAGCGCGCCCGCTTGACTGCCTCGTAGAAGATGGCCACCGCGTAGTCGGTCGTCCCGCCGCCCGGTGGCGTCTCGCTCGAGATGATCCCTGGGTAGCGCAAGCCACGCACGTCCAGGCCGAATCGCCGTACGTAATAGTCGCCCATGAGCTCCCCGGCGACCTTCGTGACGCCGTACATGGTCGTCGGATGGAGAGGGCCCTCCTGCGGGGCGCAGTCGTGGGGTGTCTCAGGGCCGAAGACGGCGATCGAGCTTGGGAGGAAGACCTGCGCGAGCTTCCTTTCGCGTGCGACCTCGAGGACGTTGTACAGCCCCGTCATGTTGACATTCCAGGCGAGTTGTGGCCTCTCTTCCCCGACCGCGGAGAGGATCGCGGCCATGTGATAGATCGTATCGATTCGGTGCTCAGTGACCGCCTGTTCGATCACCCCCCGATCGAGCACGTCGAGCGTTAGGAACGGTCCGGAGTTCCGCAACGTCGCACTAGGGGGCGTTCGATGCCCCGCGGCGATCACGTGCTGCGCTCCGTAGCGCTCCCGGAGCGCCAGGGTGAGCTCGGAGCCGATCTGTCCCACCGCTCCGGTGACAAGGATCCGCTTCGTCGTTTTGGTCAATGAATCCCCCTTCCCTCATGCGGTCCCGTATTGTACGAACCCGTGGCAGTGCGGGCAACGACGTGCCGCTGCCAGTTAGCCGAAGTAGCAGAGACCGAGGACGAACAGGAGGGCGCCGAGGAGGGCGAGGATCGCCTCTTCCAGGCGGAAGATCCGTTGCGGGAGTGGGAGCCTGCGCGTGGGAAGAAGCCGGTAGATCCCCCACCCCAGGGCGATCGCCCCTCCGGTCTCGGCGTACGGGAGGGGGTGAAGGGCGATTCGCCAATCCGCGGCGGAAAGGAGGGGGCGCACAGCCGGAAGGAAGAACAGGATTGGGATCGCAAGCACCGCGTACGCGCAGGCGTGGCCGAGCGGGGCGTTCGGCCCCGGAGAGAAAGTGAACAGCGGGATCAGTTTCGAGAAGGAGATCGCCGTTCCGAGCGTGAACGACAGCGGCAGCGCAAGCAGGAACGGAGAAGGGAGCTCTGAGCACAGGGTGACCTTGCCGCAGAAGCCGGCGAGCGGCGGGAGGCCGACGATCCCGAGCGTCCCGATGAGCAGAGCGAGGCGTGTTGACCGGGGAATCCGATGCCGCTCGCGAATGAGCCCCGGGACATCCCCGCGACCGGTGGAGACGACCGCTGTGCCGGCGGCGAGGAAGAGCAGGGCCTTGAACAGGCCGTGCGACAGCGCGTACTCCGTGGCACCGAGCAGGCCGGCCCGCGAACCCAGGCCGATCCCGAAGAGGAGGTACCCGATCTGAGACAGCGTGTGGAAGGCAAGCATGCGTTTCAGGTCGAGCGCGACGTAGGCGTAGAGGATCCCCGCAATCCCGGTGATCCCGGCCAGCATGAGAAGGACGGTCCGAACCGGGAACAGCGGGGCCAGCCGCGAGAGCACCACGACCCCCATCTTGATCACGAGACCGGAGAGGAGGGCGGAGACGGCGGGGGGCGCGCTGGCGTGGGCCGCCGGGAGCCAAAGCGAGAACAGGAAAACGCCAGCCTTGACCGACACGCCGCCGATGAGCAGGGCGGTCGCCAGTGGGATCCACGGGGCCGACGCCGGGAGCCGCTGCGCAAGGAGGGTCAGATCGAGCGTGCCCGTGTGGTGGTAGACGACGGCGGCCCCGAGGAGGTAAAGGTTCATGCCGAGCGATGCGATGATCAGGTACTTGAGCCCTGCCCAGATCTGTCTCGACTTACGCTCGTAGCCGACCAAGAGGTAGCTGGTGAAGGTCAGCAGCTCGAGGATCACGTAGATGTTGAACAGGTCGCGGGAGAAGAGGAGGGCCGTAGCGGAGCCAAGGAGGAGATGGAAGAGCATGAAGAAGTATGGCCGAAGCGCGGTCCGTCGCACGTAGGAGAGGACACCGGCCTCGAGGAGGACGAGCAGGATCGCGAACCACAACGCGGTCTCGTCTGCAACCAGGACGATCCCCAGGCCTGGGCCCCATCCCCCCAGGAGGACGCGGACCTCACCGCCGCCGGCGAGCCGGCTTGCGAGCAGGCCGAGCAGGATCCCGTCGAAGATGAGCCCCCCCGTCGCGATCCACCGCGCCCGTCCCCCCCAGGCGAGAGAAAGCGGTCCCCAGACGAGGTGCAGGAGGGGAAAGAGCGCGGCGATCACGGTTCCTCCTCCGCGGCGATCTCGTGCTCGATCCGCTGCGGATCAGTGGTGTGATACCGCTCCACCAGGAGCATGACGAAGACGAGGGCGAGCGCGACGAGGGCGAAGTTGATGACGATCGCCGACAGGACAAGCGCCTGAGGCAGGGGGTCGACATAGGGAGCGGTGACCGGAGAGCGGAGGATCGGCGAGGCCCCGTCCTGCCGCGCGCCCAGGGAGACAAGGCAGAGGATCGCGCTCGAGTCGACGAGTCCCAGGCAGAGGAGCTTCATGACGAGGTCCCGGCGGAGGATCAGACCGAGCAAGCCGATCCCGAGAAGCAGGATCGCGATCGCCACCCCGTCGAACGGCCGCACTAGATCTCCCCCCGGTGGCGGGTGAAGGCGTAGATGACCGCCCAGGCGCCGATGAAGACCTTGGCCCCGACGAGCACGTTGTACAGGAGGATCGATCCCCCGCTGATCGGATGTCCCACGACACCCCGGGGGAGCAGGTCGGTGAGTGGGGCCTTTCCGAACAGCACGGGGACCAAGGCGAGAAGGAGGATGACGAGAAGGATCTGCCACTCCAACCGTTCGAGCGTCGCCTCGTGGAACCGCTTCGCGACGACATCCGCCCCGAGGGCGACCGCGCACAGGAGCAGGCCGGTCCCCGCGACCGTGCCTCCGGCGAACCCGCCGCCTGGGGAGAGGTGCCCGAAGAGGACGAGGTACGCTCCGAGCAGGAGGATCGGTGGGAAAAGGAGATCGGCGGAGGTCCGGACGATCCGCGACTCCGGGATTCGGCCGACCTGCTCCGCGGGCTCCCCGGCCTCGGCGAGGTAGAACCGCACCCC